>JAICEP010000339.1 GCA_025924095.1 Sorangium sp. | reverse complement strand
TCGATCCGGGCGTGCTGCGCGCGGTAGGACAGCACGGCGTGAGCCTCGTGGTCAGCGCCTACCCCTGCGCCGACCCTGAAGACTCTCCGACGCATCTTGATTGAGCCCGCTCGCCCGTGAGCGGCGAGGGACTACGCGCCTCCGCCAGGCCGCCCGCCAGGCCGCCGGCCCGCCCGCGCGCCCCGAAGCCCCGTCCGCCCGCGCCCCTCGGCGCAGGCCAACTCCACACAGGCTCGCCCGCCCGGAGCAAGCCGATCAGACCTTGCGCGGTTCTCCATCTCCACTATGCGTTTCAGGATGGGTTGTTCCCTGCGTACAGAGAGACCGCAGGCGTGATGAGCGACGGGATGAAACAGCGGTGCAGCGAGGAACGAGCGGAAGGGCGCGACTTCATCGAACGCCTGGAAGACCTCACGATCGTGAGACCCGTGGACGACTCCGAGGAACGTCTCCTCCAGGACACCGAGCTCCTGAAGCAGGAGCTCACGCGCGCGAGCTCAGGGCGCGAGTCCGGGCTGATGCGGCTCCTCGCGGCGCGGGTCGCGATGAACTGCGCCTTCCAGTTCTGGGGCCTGCTCGACGCCGACGGCACGAACTGGGAGTCGAACTATGCCTCGGTCCGCGGCGCCGGCGTGGAGCGGAGGGAAGTGCACGGAGTGCCGTTCTGGGACTGCCGCTGGTGGCAAGGCGCGCCGGAGGCCCAGCAGCGGCTGAAGGACGCGGTGCGGCGCGCGGCGCGCGGCGAGTTCGTGCGGTACGACGTGGAGATCCTCGGGGGCAGCGAGGGAGAGGAGATCATCACCATCGACTTCAACCTGAAGCCCGTCAAGGACCGTCAAGGCAACGTCGTCTTCATGATCGCCGAGGGGCGCGACGTCACCGAGCAGCGGCGGCTCGAGCGGGAGGTGGCGCGGCACAGGGACGAGCTCGCGACGCTCGATCGCCTCAAGACGGAGTTCGTGGCCAACGTGAGCCACGAGTTCCGCACCCCGCTCACCCTCATCCTCGGGCGCGTCGAGGACGCCCTGTCCCGCCCGGCGGGGTCGCTCTCGGGCGAGGCCCTCGCCGCCGTGCACCGGAGCACCCTCCGGCTCCTCCGGCTCGTCAACACGCTGCTCGACTTCTCCCGCATCGAGGCGGGGCGCCTCCAGAGGTCGTTCGAGCCCACCGACCTCGCGCGGCTCACCGAGGAGCTCGCGAGCTCCTTCCGCTCGCTCGTCGAGGGCGCGGGCCTGTCGCTCGTCGTGGACTGCCCGCCGCTGCCGGAGCCCGTCTACGTCGACAGGGCGCAGTGGGAGAAGATCGTGTCGAACCTCGTGTCGAACGCCTTCAAGTTCACGTTCGAAGGGGAGATCGCGGTCTCGCTCCTGCCCCAGCCGGCCCACGTCGAGCTGTGCGTGCGCGACACCGGCACCGGGATCCCGGCGGACGAGCTCCCGCGCATCTTCGAGCGGTTCCACCGCGTGCAGGGCGCGCGCTGCCGGAGCATCGAGGGCACCGGGCTCGGGCTCGCCCTCGTGCAGGAGCTCGTCCAGGTGCACGGCGGCTCCCTGCGCGCCTCGAGCGAGCCGGGGCGGGGGAGCGCGTTCACCGTGTCGATCCCGAGGGGCCGCGCGCACCTGCCGCCCGAGCGCGTCGCCGCCGCGGCGGGGCCCGCGCCCCCGCCGGCGAGCACGAACCTCCACGTGATCGAGGCGTCGCAGTGGTCTCCGCGCGGATGCGACGGCGTGGCGCCCGCGGGTCTCGACGCGCACGCGCGCGCCGTGGCCGCGCCGGGGCCGGGCCCGCGGGAGGGCGAGGGCCGGATCCTCGTCGCCGACGACAACGCGGACATGCGCGAGTACCTCGTCCACCTCCTCGCGCCCCGGTGGAGCGTGGAGGTGGCCTCCGACGGGCGGGCGGCCCTCGCGGCCGCGCTGGCGCGCCCGCCGGACCTCGTGGTGAGCGACGTGATGATGCCCGGGCTCGACGGCGTGGCCCTCGTCCGGGAGCTCCGGGCCGACCCGAGGACGAGCATGGTCCCCGTGGTGCTCGTGTCCGCGCGCGCGGGCGACGAGGCCGTCGTCGAGGGGCTCGACATGGGGGCGGACGATTACCTGGTGAAGCCGTTCTCGGCGCGCGAGCTCCTCGCCCGTGTCCGGACGCAGATCGAGATGGCGCGGATGCGGCGGAGGGCGGCCGAGGCCGCGGAGCGGGAGCGCGCGCTGGAGCTGCCGCGCTTCCTGGACGCGGCGAGCGTGGTGCTCGCCGATTCGCTGGACTATCCGACGACGCTCGCCCGGGTCGCGCAGCTCGCGGTGCCCGTGCTCGCCGACTTCTGCCTCGTCGACCTGCTCGACGAGGAGGAGGGCGCCTTCCGGCGGGTGGGCGTGGCCTTCGCGGATCCCGCGCAGGCCGCCCTGGCCGAGGAGGCGAAGCGCTTCACACCCAGGCTCGACGGCAGCCGCGAGCACCCGCCGACCCGGGTGTTCGTGGAGCGGAAGTCGTTGCTCATCGAGCATGTCACGGACGAGGACATGCGCGCCATCGCGCACAACGAGGAGCACCTCCGGGTGATCCAGGCCATGGGGGGGCGCTCGTCCATGTGCGTCCCGCTGGCGCGGCGGGGTCGGCTCTTCGGGACGCTGACGTTCATCGCCGCGCAATCCGGGCGCCGGTACACCCGGGACGACCTCTCGGCCGCGGAGGAGCTCGCGCGCCGCTGCGCGCTGGCCGTGGACAACGCGCGTCTGTACAAGGACGCCCAGAGCGCGATCGCCCTGCGCGACGAGTTCCTCTCGATCGCCTCTCACGAGCTGAAGACGCCGCTCACCCCGCTCTCGCTGCAGATCCAGATCCTGACGCGCCGGGCGCCGGAGCTGTGCCCCGACAAGGAGCGCCTCGCGTGGCTCACGGACCGGCTCGGGCTCGTTCGCCGTCAGGGCGAGCGGCTGAGGCGGCTCGTCGACAACCTGCTCGACATCTCCCGCATCTCCGCGGGGCGCATCGCCCTCGAGCTGGAGCCCGTCCGGCTGTCCGAGATCGTCCGGCAGGTGGTGTCCCGCTTCCACGAGGGCGGTGAGATCGCGGAGTCGGGCTCCCGGGTCACGGTGAGCGCGGACGACGACGCCGCCGGCAACTGGGATCGGCTGCGGCTCGAGCAGGTCGTCGACAACCTCGTCTCGAACGCGCTCAAGTATGGTCAGGGCAAACCCCTCGAGATCGCCGTCACCTCGACGGATTCGATGGCCACGTTCACGATCGCGGATCACGGTATCGGGATCGCGCCCGAGCACGTCGGGCGGATCTTCGGGCGGTTCGAGCGGGCCGTGTCGGCGCGGCACTATGGCGGTCTGGGAATGGGTCTTTACATCACGAAGCAGCTGGTCGAAGCGCTGGACGGCTCGATCGAGGTGAGCTCGGTCCCGGGCGAGGGCTCGACCTTCAAGGTCACCTTGCCGCTGGCCGGCCCTGGCGCCTCGGGCCCGCGAGGCCGGCCGGGCTCGGGGATCGGCTGAGGCGACCTTCGCGAGCGGGCTTCGCGGGCCCGCCCGCGGGCGCAGCGCCGCTGGACCCTCCTGCTTCGGGAAGAGAGCGACTGCGCATGACGATGAGCCGCCCCAGCAAGCGTATCTTGATCGTCGATGACGACGCCGCGATCCGCCGGACATTGAGCGAGCTCCTGGAAGACGAGGGCTATGGGGTCGCGTCGGTCGCGAACGGGCGTGAGGCCCTGGAGTATCTGCGGGACGATCCGTCGTCGATCTCGCTGGTCCTGCTCGACCTGATGATGCCAGTCATGGACGGGTTCCAGTTCCGGGCCGAGCAGAAGAGCGACCCGATGCTCGCCTCGATGCCCATCGTGGTGATGACCGCGCGCGGCGGGACCGACCGCGCCGGCATCGACGCGGACGCGGTGATCAGCAAGCCGTTCGATGTCCTGAAGCTGATGGACACCATCGAGCGGAGCTGCCGGAGAGACTGAGCCGCCAGCGCCTGGAAGGCCGACCGGGGCGGGAGATCCGCTCGGCATGATGGGTGAAGCCCGGCGTGGGTTCGAGGGGCATATCAAGATTCCCCCCTCGATCCGGCGATGTTCGCGAGCACCGCGAGCAGCTCGGCCGCCTCGATGGGCTTGGGGACATGGGTGTTGAACCCGGCCCGCAGGGCGCGCATGCGGTCCTCCGTGCGCGCATAGGCGGTGAGCGCGATCGCCGGGGTCCGCCCCCCGCTGCTCGCCGGGAACGCGCGGATCTTGCGGATCAGCGCGTAGCCGTCCTCGCCGGGCATGGCGATGTCCGACACGAGCACGTCGGGCCGCAGCGCCTTGAGCGCGAGCAGCGCCTCGGCGGTCGACGCCACGGCCGTCACGTGCGCGCCGCACTGCTCCAGCATCGTGACGAGGAGCTCGCGCGTGTCGTCCTCATCGTCCACGATGAGCACGTTCAGCCCCTCGATCTCCGGTGGACGATCGCTCCCGCCGGAGGTGCCAGGCAGCGACATCATCCGGCGATCCCGGACGTGGCTCGGCACCACCGCGAGCGGCAGCCGGACGATGAACGTCGCGCCCCGCACCTCCCCGTCGCTCAGCGCCTGGACCGTGCCGCCGTGCATCTCCACGAGGCTCTTCACGATCGTGAGCCCGAGGCCCAGCCCCCCGTGCTTGCGGGTGGTGCCGCTCTCGGCCTGCCGGAACTGCTCGAACACGAAGGGCAAGAACGCAGCGTCGATGCCCTGACCGGTGTCGGACACGACGATCTCGGCCGACGCCTCGGAGCGCTCGAGCCGGATGCGCACGACCCCGCCCCGCGACGTGAACTTCACCGCGTTGCTGAGGAGGTTCCAGATGACCTGCTGCAGCCGGCCCGCGTCCCCCGCGACAGGGCCCACCCCGGGATCGAGGAGCGGCTCCAGCCGCACCCCCTTGGCGTCGGCGGCCGGGCGCACCACCTCGAGCGCGGCGTCGATCACCGCCACGAGCTCCATCGGCTGGACCTCCAGCCGGAGCTTGCCAGCCATGATGCGCGAGATGTCGAGGAGATCGTCGATCAGCTGCGCCTGCGCCAGCGCGTTGCGCTCCACCGTCTCCAGCGCCTTCTCGCGACGATCCTCGGCGAGCTTGCCGGTACGCAGCATCCGGATCCAGCCGAGGACCGCCGTGAGCGGCGTGCGAAGCTCGTGGCTCATCGTCGCCAGGAACTCGTCCTTCAGGTGGCTCGCGGCCTCGGCCTCCTGCTTCGCCACCTGCGCCGCGGCGAGCAGGCCTTGTCGCTCCTCCTCGGCGCGCTTGCGCGCGGTGATGTCGAAGAACGAGGAGACGACGCCCACCACCGCGCCGTCCGAGCTGCGGAGCGGCTGCGCGTTCACCGACAGCCACAGGACCGAGCCGTCCTCCCGCTCCATGCCGAGCAGGACGGCCGACTGGGGCGCGCCGGTCCGGAGCGCGACCTGCGCGGGGTACAGCTCGAACGGGAACAGCGAGCCGTCCTCGCGCACGATCTTGCTCGACGGATCCAGCAGCGTCGACCCGACGAGCTGCGCCAGAGGCCGCCCGAGGATCCGCTCGGCGCTCGCGTTCGCGGTGCGGATGACCCCGCGCTCGTCCTGGAGCGTGACGCCCTCCTCGAGCGCGCTGATGATCACGCGATAGCGCTCCTCGCTGTCCCGGAGCGCCCGCTCCGCCTCGAGCGCGTCGGTCTCGTCGCGCGTGATCAGCACGGCGCCGGCGGGCGATCCGTCGGCGTGCCGCAGCGGCGACGCGGTCCCGGCGAGCGCGCGGATCGAGCCGTCCGGGCGCGTCACGAGCCAGCGCGCGTTCTCGACCTTCTCGCCCCGGATCGCGCGGTGGAGCGGGTCCTCGTCGGGCTGCAGCGACCGGCCGTCCAGCGCGAGCAGCCCGTTCGCCCGGAGCGCCTCGATCGCGGCGCTCGCGTCGCGCGCGTACACGCCGTGCTGCCGCTGGGCCTCCCCGTTGCAGATGCGCAGCGCCCCGCGCTCGTCCGTCGCCATGATGCCGTCGCCGCTCTGCTCGATGAGCGCGCGCAGCAGATCGCGCTCCACCGCCGCGATCCGCTCGGCGCGCTCGGCCCGCTCGCGGAGCCGCTTCGAGCGGAGGAGCGCGCCGACGCGCGCCGACAAGGCGGCCGCGGGGCAGGGCTTGACCACGTAGTCGTCGGCGCCCGCGGTGAGCCCCTCGACGAGGTCCTGCTCGTGCCCGGCCACGGTCAAGATGAGGATCGGGAGCCCGACCGTGGCGGGGCGCGACCGGAGCAGGCCGCAGAGCTCGGTGCCCGACATGCCCGGCATCACCTGGTCGAGCACGAGGACGTCCGGGAGATCGCTCCCCGTCACGCGCTCCAGCATCACCGCCGCGTCCATGAAGACCTGGACCTCGTACCCGGCCGCGAGCGAGCACGCCGCCATCTCGGCCTCCAGCGGCGAGTCGTCGAGGATCCACACGACCGCGCGCGGCGCGCGCTCGCTCGGAGGCGGCTCCGTGCCCCCGCCCCGGGCGCCTCGCGCGGCCGGAGCCGCGTGGCGCCGCGGCGTGGCGTTCGCTTCGCGCGTCGCGTCGGCGAGCACGGAATCCATCGTTGTCGGCCGATTCATCGTTCTCCAGGAGCAGCAGGGGCCGTGAGACTCCTCCTCCCGCGAGGAGCCGCTCTCCGGATTGAACCGGGGCGCGGAGAGGCATTGGCTCTCCAAGTGTCGCTACCGCCCAATCTCATCTGATCGAGCGCCTGCGGCGACGCAAGCCCGATGCGCTGAAATGCGTGCTGTCGCGTTCTGCTACGTTTCGCGGGCGCCGCGCGCCGCGCGCCGCGCGTAACGTAGCAGAACGCGCCCCTCCACCCCCGGCGCCGGCCGGACGCGCCGCCGGACGAGCGCGTCTCCGCCGCGCCTCGATCGCGACGCTCGGGTGTGATCTGACAGGAATTCCCTGATTCGCTCGGGTGTGCTCCGGTGGGCAATTGACACCCAGCGTGCATGCCAGCTATTCCCTCGGCCGAGTACCGCTGTGGCAGAGATCCTCGTCGTCGATGACAGCAGGGTGATGCGTGAGATGGTCGTGGCCTGCCTGCGGGCCGAGCCGTACAGGTTCGCGCACGCGGCGAGCGGGCTCGAGGCGATTGAGACGCTCTCGCTGAGGCCGTTCGATCTCGTCGTGCTCGACCTGAACATGCCCGATATCGGGGGGCTCGAGGTCATCGAGTTCATCCGGGGCCAGGACAAGCTGCGGAGCCTGCCGATTCTGGTGGTGACCACCCGGGGTGATGAGGAGTCCCGGGTCCGCGCGCTCGGCGCGGGGGCCTCGGAGTTCATGACGAAGCCCTTCACTCCCGACGCCATCCTGGCCAGCGTGCGAGCGCTCCTGGGGGAGGGCGTCGCGAGCACCGGATGAGCGACGCGCTCGATGTAAACGAGTTCGTGGCCGGCTACCTCGTCGAGGTGGAAGAGCACCTCTCCGCGTCCACCGCGAACCTCCTCGCCGTCGAGGCGGCCCTCCGCTCCGGGGAGTCGAACCCCAGGGCGATCCGCGAGCTCTTCCGATCTCTTCACACCATCAAGGGCCTCTCCGCCATGGTCGGCGTGGAGCCGGTCGTGGACATCGCCCACGCGATGGAGACCGTGCTCCGGGCGGCGGACAGGGCGGCCGGGAGCCTCTCCACGTCGTCGATCGAGGTGCTGCTCCGCGGGCTCAGGGCCATCGAGGAGCGGACCCGCGCCCTCGCCGGCAAGCAGCCGGTGCCGCCCGCGGCGCCCGCGCTCCTCGACGCGCTCTCCGCGCTCGATCTCGCCGCCTCGCCGTCGCCCCCCGGGCCGACGATCGGCGCCGATCCCGAGATCCTCGCGAAGCTCGGGCCCGGCGAGCGGGTGCAGCTCGCGCAGGGCGTGGCCGGCGGGCGGCGCGCGCTGCGGGTCGATTTCATCCCGTCGCCGGCGCGCACGGCCGAGGGGATGAACATCACGACCGTCCGCGAGCGCGTCGGCAAGCTCGCCGAGATCGTCAAGGTCGTCCCGCTCTCGGTCCCGGCCAGCGACAGGGCCCCGGGCGGCATCACCTTCGCGCTCCTCGTCCTCACGAGCGCGACCGACGAGGAGCTCGCGCGGGCGGCGGGCGCCGATGGCGTCCGCGCGCTCACGGTGGAGCCCCCCGTCCCGCTGGCCGTCGCTGCCCTCACGGCGGACAATCCGGACGATCCGGCGGACCGGGAGCCCCAGCTCCGCGGCGTCGTCCGCGTCGAGGTGGCGCGCCTCGACGACGCGCTCGACGCCCTGGCCGCGCTGGTCGTCGGCCGCTCGCGGCTCGAGCGCGAGATCGACCGGCTCGCCGCCGCGGGCGCCGACGTCCGCGGCATGCGGCTGCTCCTGCGCGAGCACGGCGGGCAGGTCCGCACCCTCC
>JAICEP010000338.1 GCA_025924095.1 Sorangium sp. | reverse complement strand
GTCTCCGGCTCCTGCCCCGGCGGCACCGCCGTCGGCGCGCGGGCGCCCGTCGCGCCGAGGCTCCCGATTAAGCGGTACAACGCCCCGAGGTCGCGCGCGTGCAGGGTGGGGTAGTTGTGCCAGGGGATCGGCGGGCGGCCCGCGGCTGCGCGGAACATCCTCACCCAGGCGTCCTCGCTGAGGTCCTGGACGGAGAGCCGGAGGTTCGACGCGTAGCTCGTCCCCCACGGACCGCGGTAGCCGATGTCGTTGCCCGTCAGCCACTCCGAGGCGGGGAGCCTGCCGCTCGATCTGTCCCAGCCCGGCGTGTGGCAGTCGTTGCACCCGCCCACGAGGATCAGGTACCGGCCCGCCTCCTCCGGGCTCACCGCCGTCACGTACGGCGAGGCAGGCGGCTGGGCACAGGCCGCACAGCCGATCACCGCCGCCACCGCCGCGCCCGGCAGCCCGCGCACAGCCCAGCGCGCCGCGCGCGCCCGCGCGGCGCCGGAGGACCTCGATCCAGCGCGCCTCTCGCTCTCCATCCCGGCCATTCCATCCGTCGTGCAGCGCGCATACCGGGCCGCGGCGCAGCGCCGGGCGGAACGCGTCCGCCGCCGTCGTACCCGCGCGCCGCGCCGGCTCACCGCCGCTCGCCGCCGGCGCGGGCCTTCCTGCGCGGCGCCGCCATGAGCGGACGGAGGCCGTTCACGCAGGCGAGGACCGCGGAGCCGTTGTTCATGAGCGTCGCCGCGACCGGGTTGAGGAACCCGGGGATCGACAGCGCGTACGCGACCGCGTTCACGGCGAGGATCATCGAGAAATTCTGGTGGATGATGCGCATGGCGGCGCGCGAGATGTCGATCGCCTCGACGAGCTTCGACAGGTCGTCCTCCACGAGCACCACGCCCGCCGTCTCCCGGGCGATCTCCGCGCCCGCGGACACGCTGATGCCGATGTCGGCGTACGAGAGCGCCGGAGAGTCGTTGATGCCGTCCCCCACGACCGCGACCGTGCGGCCCTCCTGCGTCAGCCGGCGCGTGATCTCCGCCTTGTCCTCGGGCAGCATCTCCGCGAAGCACCGCGTGATGCCGAGCTCGAGCGCGACCTGCCGCGCCACCTCGCGGCTGTCGCCCGTCAGCATGACGATGTCGTCGATCCCGCGCTCGCGCAGGCTCCGGATGGTCGCGCGGCTCTCGGCCCGGATCGCGTCGCGGCAGGCGAGCGTGGCGACGTGCTGCCCGTCGACGGCGAGGAAGAGGAGCGACTTCGCCGCCGCCTCGAGCGCCCGCTTCGCGCCGGCCTCGGCGCGGCAGGGGATGCCGAGCTCCTCGATGAAGCGTGGGCTGCCGAGCTGCACGATCTTGCCGGAGACCCTGGCCTGCACGCCCCGGCCGACGAGGTAGCGGGACTCTTCCCGGTCCGGGATCGACAGCCGCCACGCCTCGGCGAGCCGGAGCACGGCCTGCGAGACGGGGTGGGTCTGCCGCGCGGACACCGCGGCGGCGAGCGTCGCCGCCTCGCGCTCGGACAGGGCGTCGTGGACGAGGAAGTCGGTCACCTCGGGGACGCCGGAGGTCAGCGTGCCGGTCTTGTCGAACACCACCGTCGACACCTTCGCGAGCTTCTCGATGTAGGCGCCCCCCTTGATGAGGATCCCGCGCCGCGCCGCGGCGTTCATCGAGGCGAGCACCGTCGTCGGGGCCGAGACGCGCGGGCCGGTGCCGAAATCGATCGTCAGGATGGCGGACACGCGGCCGAGATCCCTCGTCGCCGCGAGCACGACCGCCGAGCACGCGAGCGCCGGCGGGACGAGCCGGTTCGCCACGACCTCCGCGTAGTTCTGCGCGCGCGTCTCCAGCGCGGGCGCGTTCTCGATGAGCCGCGCGGTGCTCGCGGCGGTCGTGTCGCCGCCGACCCGCTCGGCGCGGACGTACAGCTTGCCGTCCTTGATCACCGTCGCCGCGAAGCAGCGGTCCCCCGGGCCCTTGAGCACCGGCATCGACTCGCCGGTCAGCGTCTGCTGATCGACGAGCCCCTCGCCGTCCGTGACCATCCCGTCGACCGGGATCACCGAGCCGGTGTAGATGACGAGGACGTCCCCGACGGCGAGCTCGGCCACCGGGATCTGCACCTTCGCGTCGCCGCGGACCACCCACGCAAGGTCCTGCTGGTACCCGAGCAGGCCGCGGATCGCGCGCCGGGCGCGCGCCTGGGTGAGATCGCGGATGTGGTCGCCGAGCGTGACCAGCCAGATGATCCCGGCCGCGTTGATGGCGTCGCCGGTCGCCACGGCCGAGGCGATCGCCAGGCTGTCGAGCAGGTCGACGTTGAGCTTGCGCTGCCGCACCACCGAGTCCCACGCCCGCCTGAGGATGGGCGCGGACGTCGCGGCGATGAACGGGTACGCGAGCAGCGGCGAGGCGAAGCCGCCGAGCGAGAGGAGCATGCCGGCGCTCGAGAGATAGAGCGGGCGCCTCGCGACGGCGGACGCGCGGCGCGCCTTCCTGGCGTCGCGCGCGGCGCGCAGCGCCCCCCGCGGGGCCGGCGCGGCCGAGACCGCGGCGGCGGCGCGCGCGATGGCGCCGACGTCGACCTGCCGCGGGTCGTGCTCGACGACGGCGCTCGACGCGCCCTCGGCGATGCGCACGGACAGGACCCCCGGCACGGCGGTGAGCCCCGCCTCGAGCAGCGGGCCGAAGGCCGCGTCCCGCCCGAGCCGCGGGAGCCGCAGGCGGACCCTGCCGGAGATCGCGTGGACTACCGAGACCGGCTCGGTCCCGCTCGGCGGAAGCGCTGCCATGGTCACCCCGTCTCGCCGGTCGGCGCGCCCGCGCCCGCGAAGAAGCCCTGGATGCGGGCGTGATTCAGGACCACGAAGGCGTCGACTCCATACTTGATGAGCGTGATCCAGTGGGGCATGCCCGCGGAGCGCCCCATCATCACCTGGAGCACCCCCGAGCCGACGAGGAGCGCCGGCACGAGGAGCTTGAGGTCGACGTGCTGCGGCGGGAGGACCTGCGACGCCGAGTTCAGCCGGTCCGCGGCCTTGACCACGAGGCGCGCCGTCCGGCCGGGGCTCGGCGGCTCGGCGGGCGCGGCGCAGTGCGACGGCGGGGGCGTGAGGGAATCGAGCGGATGACAGCCGCAGTCCGAGAGCTCCGGGATGAGCGCGAGCTCGGAGAGGACGGCCTCCAGCGCGACATCGGGCTCGTGCTCGACCGTGAGGCTGCCGGCCCACGCGCTCCCCCGCGCGTCGACGACGCTCGGGCAGGCGCGCGCCATCTCCGCGATCTCCGCCGCCCTTGGCGGGTCCCTGCGCAGCGCGGGGACGCCGAGGCGCACGCGCCCTGGCACCCTGTGAATGATGAAGACCCCTCGATCGCTCGGCATGGCTCACCCCCCCGGTCCCGGCCGGCGAGGCCGGGTCACCGGAACCCCCTCTCGTCAGCTCGCGGGCGGATCCATCCCGTCGCGCGCGGACGCCTGCGCGCCGCCCGTGCCGGCGCGCTGCTCTTGCCGGGCCATCTCCTCCCTCACCTCGGCGAGGAGGTCGGCGAGCCGCTCCTTGCCCTCGCCGAGCGCGCCCTTGACCGCGGCGGCGGCGACGAAGCCGAGCCGCATGGCCCTCTTGACGGTCGGACGGGTGATCCTTGTCAAGCTGGCGAGTCCCACGCCGATGATGATGCCAAACCCGACGCGTACCATCGCCCCTCCTCTCCTCGAAATCGACGACCGGCGGCGCGCACCGGCGCGCCGATGGAAGACAGAGAATTCGAACCACAGAGGCACAGAGGACAGAGAGAGAGGGACAGAAGATGCGCTCTGTCCCTCCGTGCCCCTGTGGCTGATTTCCCTGGGTTTTTGGCTGCTTGGAGCGCTAGCGACGCGCGGTGTCGGCGCTGCGCGGCCACGACCGGGACGGGCGCCGTCGCGAAGGCGGCGGCCCCGGATCCGGGAATGTGGGAGGGCGCCTTCGCGCGAAAACCCCTGCTTCCGCGACTTCCGTGAGAGCACCCACATGTGATTTGTAACACTGTAGTCGCTCGATCGCCATGTACATTTCATGTCCACTCGGCTCTTGATTTACGTGCTTGCGTGCTTGCGTGCTGACGGAGCGCTCTGCACCGTTCCGCGCGGGCGTCCGAGGGGCGCCGCTCCGTCATGTCGTTACGTCGATGCGCGATCGCGGCGCGGGCGGGAGGGCGGGGCGTGCACGGGACCCCGCCGCGCGCGGGCGCCGGCTGTCCATCGCTTCCAGCCGGCGGGCGACCGTGGTAATTTGCGGACATGCAAGCGGGGCAGCACGAAGGGCCGGCGAAGGAGAGCAGCGGCTCTCTCCTCGCGGAGCTCCTGGCGGAGACAAGGATCTCCCCGGCCAACGAGGCGTACCGGGACATGAAGCGCGGCGTGAAGGCCGCGCTGGACAAGGCGGCCGGCCGGCCCGACGCCGGCGCGGCGCTCGACAATGCGCTGATCGACCTGTGGATCGCGGAGATCGACCAGCGGCTGTCGCGCCAGATCGACGAGATCCTGCACCACCCGGTGTTCCAGCGGCTGGAGGCCGCGTGGCGCGGCCTCAAGTTCGCGGTCGATCACATCGACTTTCGCGAGAACATCCGGGTCGAGGTCCTCAACTGCTCGAAGGACGACCTGCTCGCGGATTTCGAGGACTCGTCCGAGCTCGTGAGGAGCGGCCTTTACAAGATCGTCTATTCGTCCGAGTTCGGCTCCTTCGGCGGCAAGCCGTTCGCCGCCGTCGTCTCGAACTACGAGTTCGGCCCCGGACCCCAGGACATCGCGCTCCTCCAGAAGTGCGCGGCGGTGGCGACGATGGCGCACGCGCCCTTCCTGGCCGTCGCGGGCCCGCAGTTCTTCGGGCTGACGGACTACCGGAAGGTGCCGCACCTCGGCGACATCAAGGCGCTCTTCGAGGGGCCGCAGTACGCGAAGTACACAGCATTCCGCGAGTCCGAGGACGCCCGCTACGTGGGCCTGCTCCTCCCCCGCTTCCTCCTGCGCCTGCCTTACGGGGCGAGCACCGTCCCGGTCAGGGCGTTCTCCTACGAGGAGGACGTCGTCGGCGACCACGCGGCGTACTCCTGGGGCGCCCCCACCTACGCCATGGCGACACGGCTCGCCGAGAGCTTCGCGCGCCACCGCTGGTGTCTGCACATCATCGGTCCGCAGTCAGGCGGCACGGTCGAGGGGTTCACGCTCCACGAGTACGAGGCGCTGGGCGCGATCCAGACGAAGATCCCGACCGAGATCATGCTGACCGAGCGCCGCGAGTTCGAGCTCAGCGAGGAGGGCTTCATCGGGCTCACGTTCCGCAAGGACACGGACAACGCCTGCTTCTTCTCCGCGAACTCGGTGCAGAAGCCCAAGT
Organism: Sorangium sp.; assembly: GCA_025924095.1. Taxonomy (GTDB): domain Bacteria; phylum Myxococcota_A; class Polyangia; order Polyangiales; family Polyangiaceae; genus Sorangium. The sequence goes on along the minus strand of JAICEP010000338.1, from coordinate 3,015 downwards.
ACTTCGGGCAGAGCGACGAGGGGCGCGCCGCGGAGATCAACTACCGGCTCGGCACGCAGCTGCCTTACGTGTTCCTCGTCAGCCGGCTCGCCCACTACCTCAAGGTGATGCAGCGCGAGCAGATCGGCACGTGGAAGGAGCGCGGCGACCTCGAGCGCGAGCTGAACGCCTGGCTCAGCGGGTATGTCGCGGACATGGATGTCGTGTCGCCCGCCGTGCGCTCGCGCAGGCCGCTCCGCAAGGCGCGGACCCTTGTGAGCGAGGTGGAGGGGAGCGCGGGCTGGTACCGGGTGCACCTCGAGGTGCGCCCGCACCTCAAATACATGGGGGCCTACTTCACCCTGAGCCTGATGGGGAAGCTCGACCGGGAGTGAGGCCGGGCGCGTTCCGGGCGAACGCGAAGGCGGCAAAGGCGGCGAAGGTGAAGGCCGGTCGACATCGCTGGATCCGCGCGGCCGGCGGTCCATGTCCGCGCAGCCGGCGGTCCATGGTAGAGCGCCGCATGCGCACGCAACGACCGCTCGCAGCTCCCCTCGCGATCACCCTGGCCCTCTCTGCGCTGCCGGCCTGCGGCCCGGCCGCGGGCCCGCCGCCGGCGCCCCCCTCCGCCGCGGCCAGGACGGCGGCGCCGCCTGCGCCGCAGGGCCTCCCCGTGGTCGAGACGAAGCTCGCGAACGTCGGGCTCGACGAGGCCGCGCTCGACCGCTCGGCGAGCCCCTGCGAGGACTTCTACCAGTTCGCCTGCGGCGGATGGCTCGCCAAGGCGGAGATCCCGGGCGACGAAGCCTCCTGGATGCGGAGCTTCAACGAGATCGATCGGCGCAACGAGGCGGAGCTCCGGCGCATCCTCGAGGAGGCCGCGCAGGCCGGCGACCGGGATCCGGTGAGCAAGAAGATCGGGGCCTACTACGGCTCGTGCATGGACGAGGCCGCGGTCGAGGCCGCCGGCGCGAAGCCCATCGCAGATCTCCTCGCGAAGGCGCGGCGGGTGCGCGACCCGAAGGGCGTCGGGGCGCTCGTCACCGAGCTCCACAGCCGCCGTATCTGGGCGCTCTTCGACATCGCCTCTGCGCAGGACATGAAGGACGCGACGCGCGTCATCGCCCAGCTCGACCAGAACGGGCTCGGCCTGCCGGACCGCGACTACTACGTCAACGAGGACGACAAATCGAAGTCCATCCGCAAGACCTACGAGGAGCACGTCGCGCGCATGATGCGGCTCGCCGGGGCGCAGGAGGCCGCGGCGAAGGCGGCGGCGCTCGACGTGATGCAGATCGAGACCGAGCTCGCGAAGGCGTCGAAGACGCGGGTCGAGCGGCGGGACCCGAAGGGCCTCTACAACAAGCTGGACCGGGCGGCGCTCGCGAAGGCAGCGCCGGAGTTCCCCTGGGACGCGTACTTCCAGGGGCTCGGCCGCCCGGACGTCAAGGAGGTGAACGTGACCTCGGTCCGGTTCTTCGAGGGGCTCTCGCGGCTGCTCAGATCGGCGAAGCCCGCCGCGTGGCAGAATTACCTGGCGTGGCACGTGGTGCGCTCCAGCGCGCCCGCGCTGCCCAAGGCGTTCGTCGACGAGAGCTTCGCGCTGCAATCGGCGCTGACCGGGCAAAAGGAGGTCCGGCCGCGCTGGAAGCGCTGCGTGGACGCGACCGACAACGCGCTCGGCGAGCTGCTCGCGCAGCCGTTCGTCAAGACGAGCTTCCCCGGCGAGAGCAAGCCCGCGGCCGAGGCGATGGTGCGCGAGGTCAGCGACGCCTTCGCGCGCGAGGTGCGGGCGCTCGACTGGATGGATGAGGGCACGCGGCAGCGCGCCCTCGCCAAGCTCGGCGCGATGGCGTACCTCATCGGGTATCCCGACAAGTGGCGGACGTACGATTTCGAGGTCGATCCGAGATCGTACGCGAAGAACGCGCTCGCGGCGCGCGCCTTCCACACGCGGTGGGATCTCGGGAAGATCGACAAGCCGGTCGATCGCGACGAGTGGCAGATGAGCCCGCCCTCCGTGAACGCTTATTACGATCCGCAGCGCAACCACATGGTCTTCCCCGCCGGCATCCTGCAGCCGCCGTTCTACAGCGTGACGTCGGGCGTGGCGGTGAACCTCGGCGGCATCGGCATGGTGGTCGGGCACGAGCTCACGCATGGGTTCGACGACGAGGGCTCGCAGTTCGACCAGAAGGGCAACCTGGAGGACTGGTGGTCGAAGGAGGTCGCCGCGGCGTTCAAGGAGAAGACCGGCTGCGTCGAGGCGCAGTACTCGGCCTACGAGGCGCTGCCGGGGCTGAAGCTGAACGGCAAGCTGACGCTGGGCGAGAACATCGCGGATCTCGGGGGGCTGAAGCTCGCGTTCATGGCGTACCGCACGATGCGCAAGGGCGCGGCGGAGCAGACGGTCGCCGGCGGCTTCACGGAAGATCAGCAGTTCTTCCTGGCGCACGGGCAGGCCTGGTGCGGCAAGATGCGCGACGAGGCGCTCCGGCTCATGGTGCAGGTGAACCCGCACTCCCCGCCGCGCTTCCGCGTGAACGGGCCGCTCGCGAACCTCCCGGAGTTCGGCGAGGCCTTCAAGTGCGCGTCCGGCACGCCGATGCGACCGGCCAAGACGTGCACGGTCTGGTAGCCGCGCGCGGCGTTCTTGGTTAGAGGAGGAGCCATGATCCTGATTGGCCAGTACGACTCGCCGTTCGTGCGCCGCGTCGCCGTGGCGCTCCAGCATCACGGGCTCGCGTACGAGCACCGCCCGTGGTCGGTGTGGGCCGACGCGGAGTCCATCGCGAAGCACAACCCGCTCCGGCGCGTCCCGGTGCTCGTGACGGATGGCGGGGAGTCGCTCGTGGAGAGCGCGGCGATCCTCGACGCCCTCGACGACATGGTGGGGCCCGAGCGCGCGCTCCTGCCGCCCTCGGGCGAGGCGCGCCGCGCCGGGCTGCGGGTGTGTGCGCTCGCCACGGGCCTCGCGGACAAGGCGGTGAGCCTGCTCTACGAGCACGTGCTGCGCGCCGGCGACCGCCGCAGCCC
>JAICEP010000337.1 GCA_025924095.1 Sorangium sp. | reverse complement strand
GAGGTGCGCAGCCACTCCCGCGCGACGCGCCCGTCGCGCGAGAGGATCAGCGTCACGCCGGGCTCGCCGAGCGCGACCGCCTGCGCGATCTCGGTCACGTGCGCCGACTCGGTCCCGACGGCGCGCAGGAACTTGCGCCGCGCGGGGACGTTGTAGAAGAGGTCGCGCACCTCGACCACGGTGCCGGCGGCGCACCCGCAGGGGACGACCTGCGCCGCGCCGCCGCCCTCGATGCGGATCTCGGTCCCCTCGGACTCGCCGTCGCGCCGCGTGCGGAGCGAGAAGCGGCTCACCGAGGCGATGCTCGGGAGCGCCTCGCCGCGGAAGCCGAAGCTCTGGATGCAGCGGAGGTCGTCGAGCCGGGCGATCTTGCTCGTCGCGTGGCGGACCACCGCGAGCGAGGCGTCCTCGCGGCTCATCCCGGACCCGTCGTCCGCGATGCGCACCAGGCCGACGCCGCCCCCCTCGATGTCGACGCGGATGCGGCGCGCGCCCGCGTCGAGCGCGTTCTCGACGAGCTCCTTCACCACGCTCGCCGGCCGCTCGACCACCTCGCCCGCCGCGATCTGGTTGGCGAGGTCGTCCGGCAGGACGGCGACCCTGCGCCCCTCGGGCGTCGCGGGGTTCGATCGAGGATCCGCGCCGGCGATCCTCTCCGCGGTGCTCATGGCTCGTCGCGGGGGTCGACCGTCCGGGCGACCGCCTGGAAGTACAGCTTTGTGCGCTCCCGCGTCATCGCCAGCGCGGCGGACCCGAGGATGGCCAGCTCGAAGACCACGAAGCGCACCCGCTCGGCGGTCCACCAGAGGCCCGGGTTCGTGAGGCCCGCGCGCTCCGGGATGTCCGGCGGCAGGAGCGCCCCCGCCTGCGCCACCATGTCGATCCAGGCGCCGCGGACGCCCCGGGTGAGCGCGTACTCGACCGCGGCGAAGGCCAGGTTGGCGACGAGGACCTGGAGCACGAAGCCGCGCGTGCCGGGTCGCCCGCCGAGCGCCAGCCCGCTCGCGATGACCAGGAGCCCGCCGAGGAGCACCTTCCCGATGCTGAGCGGAAAGGAGACGTCCTGGTGCAGGCTCAGGGCGCGCGCCTGGGCGGCCTCCAGCACGAGGTACGTGAACTGGAAGGGCTCGCCGTGGTCGCGCGCTTGCTCGGCCACGGCCATGACGTCGGGGGCCATGCCGCCGCGCAGGTACATGGCCGTTTCGCATCCGGCCAGGAACCCGCGCACGCCGATGAGCCAGGTAAGCAGCATGGCGGCGACCAGGTACCAGGGGCGCAGCGAGCGCGGGCGCGGAGGTCGGTGCGAGTCCACGTGGAGGCTGCCGTGTAGCACGTTCTGCGATCTCGCGCGCTGTCTTCCTACTGTCTTCCTTCGGTCTTCCTTCCGTCTTCCTTCCGTGCCTTACCTGCGGATCGCGGAGCGGGTAGCCTCGGAGCACGAGGTGCCTGCGCGCCGGCGCAGGTGGCGCGGTGCGGCGGGGCTGTACTAGAACTTCGAGGACGAGGTCCTGGTGGCGAAGAGCAAGAGCGAGCCGCGAACGAAGCGAACGAAGGGGACCGGTGCGCCGCAGCCCGCGGGGACGGCGAAGGCGGGCCTCCTGCCCGGGTCGGAGGACGAAGGCGCGGGTCTCCGCGCTGACACGGACGCGGCCCCCCGGCCCGCCGCCAAGCGCCGCGCGCGCGCCTCTGCGAAGGGCGCCGGGAACGCGCGCGGCGAGGCGCAGCCCGCGGCCGGCGATGACGACGACACGCGCGAGGACGACGACGACGACGGCGAGGGCGACGCCCCGCCCGAGAGCGGCGCCGCGCGGGCCGGCGACGCCGACGATGGCGACGTCGTCGAGGTCGTCGGCGAGGTCGTCGACGAGGTCGTCGACGACGCGAACGTCGATCTGAACGACATCGAGCTCCCGCGCGTCGCGCGGGCCAGAGCCGGCGAGGGCCGCGGCGGGGACGCGGCGCTGTCTCGCACGGACCCGCTGCAGGCCTACCTGCGCGAGGTGCAGCGCCACCCGCTGCTCACGCCGGACGAGGAGAAGGAGCTGACGGTCAAGTACACGAAGACGCAGGACGTCGCGACCGCCGCGCGGCTCGTGACGGCGAACCTGCGGCTCGTGGTCAAGCTCGCGTACGAGTACCGGCGCGCCTACAAGAACATCATGGACCTCATCCAGGAGGGCAACATCGGCCTGATGCAGGCCGTGAAGCGCTACGACCCGTACCGCGGCGTCAAGCTCTCCTCGTACGCGGCCTGGTGGATCCGCGCGTACATCCTCCGGTTCATCCTCAACAACTGGCGCCTGGTGAAGCTCGGCACGACGCAGGCGCAGCGGAAGCTCTTCTTCAACCTCAACAAGGAGAAGGCGAGGCTCTCGGCGATGGGGATCGAGCCGACGGCGGCGGAGATCGCGAAGCGCCTGTCGGTCGAGGAGAAGGAGGTGGTCGACATGGACCGCCGCCTCTCGAGCGGCGAGGCGTCGCTCGACGCCCCGGTCGGCGATCTCGAGGGCCGGACGATCCCTCGCGTCGAGCTGCTCGTCTCGTCGGGGGCGAGCCCGGACATCGCGTTCGAGGCGAGGGAGATGGGCATGCTCGTCCACGATCGGCTCTCGAAGTTCCGCGAGACGCTGAAGGGCAAGGACGTGATCATCTTCGACAAGCGCATGGCCGCGGAGGACCCGCTCACGCTCCAGGAGCTCGGCAACGAGTTCGGCATCTCGCGCGAGCGCGTGCGCCAGCTCGAGGCGCGGCTCCAGTCGAAGCTGCGGACGTACCTGCAGGAGGAGCTCGGCGACGCCGTCGAAGCGGGCTAGGCCTTGTCGAGCGGCAGCGAGCAGGGCGGTGCGACGGGCCACGGGTGCCTCTACGTGGTCGCGACGCCGATCGGAAACCTCGGCGACGTCACGCTGCGCGCGGTCGAGACGCTGCGCGGGGCGGACCGGATCCTCGCGGAGGACACGCGGCGCGCCCGCGCGCTCCTCGGCCACCTCGGCGTCTCGGGCAAGCCGGTCGACCGGTTCGACGCGCACGCCTCCGAGGCGGACGCGGCGCGGGCGGCCGCGCGGCTCTCGGCGGGCGAGTCGATCGCGTTCATGACCGACGCCGGCACGCCGGTGGTGAGCGATCCGGGGACGGCGCTCGTGCGCGCGGCGAGGGAGGCCGGTGCGCGCGTCGTGGCGATCCCGGGACCGAGCGCGGTGATGGCGGCGGTGAGCGCGTCGGGGCTCGTGACCGGGGGCTTCCGCTTCGTCGGGTTCCTGCCCCGCGGCGGGCGCGAGCGGCGCGAGGCGCTGGCCCTCGTCACGTCGACGCCCGAGGCGGTGGTGCTGTTCGAGTCGCCGCGGCGCTTCCGCGAGACGCTCGCGGAGATGGCCGAGCGCATGCGCGATCGTCGCGCGGTCGTCGCGCGCGAGCTGACGAAGGTGCACGAGGAGATCCTGGGCGGCACCGTGGAGGAGCTCGCGGCGATGGAGCGGGAGTGGCTCGGCGAGATCACGCTTGTGCTCGCGCCCGCCGAGCCGGCCGCGGCGGGCGCGCGCCCGAGCGACGAGGAGCTCGACGCGCGCATCGACCGGGAGCTCGCCCAGGGGAGGCGGGCGAAGCACATCGCCGAGGAGCTGTCGGTGGAGCTCGGGCTACCGCGGCGGGAGCTCTACACGCGGGTGGTGGCGCGGCGGGGAGAGCCGGGCGGGTAGAGCGAGAAAAAACGCAAAGGCGCAAAGGCGCAAAAAGAAAGAGGAGATGGGCCGCGTCCACCCAGACATCCGGCGTTCTTCTTTCATCAATCTCTTTTTTGCGTCTTTGCGTCTTTGCGTCTTTGCGTTTTCTTCTCCTCTCACTGCTCCGGGGAGCGCAGCAGGCGCGCCGTCACGTGTGCCGGCCCCGTCCCTGCGCCTTGAGGGCGTCGACCACCTGCTTCACGTCCTGCGCCCGATCGCGCGGCACGATCAGCAGCGCGTCGTCGGTCTCGACCACCACGAGGCCCTCCACGCCGACGAGCGCGATCACCCGTCGGTCGATCTCCGTGCGCGCGCCGCGCGCGTCGGAGCGCGCGCGAAGATCCACGACGTGGTTGCCCTGCGCGTCGACGAGCACCGACCCCGCGGGCGCGCTGTTGCCTCGCTCGTCCTTCTCGGCGAGCTCCCAGGCGCTCTGCCAGCTGCCGAGATCGCTCCAGCCGAAATCGCCGGGCACCACGGCGAGCCCGGCGACGTGCTCCATCACGGCGTGATCGATGCTGACGGCCGGCAGGCGCGGGAACACCTGCAGGACCGCCTCCGCCTCGGCCGCGGCGCCCAGCGCGGCGGCGCGGTCGATCTCGTCGAGCCCCTCGGCGAGCGCCGGCAGGTGGGCGCGGATCGCGGCCCGCATGTCGCCCGCGCGGAAGATGAACATCCCCGCGTTCCAGAGGAAGCGGCCGCTCGCCACGAACTCCGCGGCGCGCTCGCGGCTCGGCTTCTCGACGAAGCGCAGCACCCTGCGGGGCGCCGCGCTCCCCGCGCCGGCCGCCTCCTCCGCCTCGATGTAGCCGAAGCCCGTCTCCGGGTGGGTCGGGCGGATGCCGATCGTCGTGATCGCGCCGCCCTGGGCCGAGGCGACGGCGGCCTGCAGCACCTCGAGGAACCGCGGCACGTCGGCGATGTGGTGATCGCTCGGCAGCACGACCACGACCGCCTCGGGATCGTCGCGCGCGATGGTGGCCGCCGCCCAGCCGATGCACGGCGCCGTGTTGCGCGGCGCCGGCTCGACGAGCAGGCGCCGCTCGGGGACCTCCGGCAGCGCGACCCGCGTGGGCGCCACGAGGTGCTGGCCGGTCGCGATCCAGATGCGCTCCCAGCCGGCGCTCCCCCCGCCGGCGCACAGCGGGAGCACCCGGCGCGCCGTCGCGGTGATGAGCGGCTCGCCGCCGACGAGCGGCAGGAGCTGCTTCGGGCGCGCCGCGCGCGACGCCGGCCAGAAGCGCGTGCCCGCGCCGCCGGCGAGGATCAGGACATGGACGGGGGTCGCGGTCGAGCTCATGAGCGATCGCCGGAGGTCACGCGTCGAAGCTTACCGCAGGGTCGCGCCTCCCCTCCAGGGTCTGCCGGCTTGCCGCGCTTCATCTTTTCACCTACATACCACCCGTGGATCTGGCGCTCTCTCGCCCTGGGCGAGGGAGGGCGAGCCGAGCGAGGTTCCGTTCGATGTTGATGGCATATGCCAGCGTTGCCGCGTTCTTCCTGGTGGCGATCGGCTTCCTCCTCGGCTCTCTGCTGTTCGGGAGGCTGCTGCGCCCCAACAACATGTACGCCGGGAAGGTCGAGACGTACGAGTGCGGGGAGGCGCCCGTCGGGCCCGCGTGGTTCAACTTCAACCCGCGTTTTTACATCATCGCGCTCGTCTACATCATCTTCGACGTCGAGATCGCCTTCATCTACCCGGTCGCGGCGGTGTTCAAGCGCTGGGTGGACCAGGGCAGCGGGCTCTTCGCGCTGATCGAGATCTTCCTCTTCGTGGCCATCCTGATGCTCGGCTTCGTCTATGTCTGGGCGAAGGGCGATCTCGACTGGATCCGCGCCATCAAGGGCGATCCGCGCGGCGCTCAGGACGTGAGCAGCCGGTCCCGGGCGCCGGCGGGGCAGGCGGCGGTCGCTGACGGAGGTGCGGAGTCATGACATCGGACCTGAACCTGATGGCCCCGCCCCGCGGGTGGGAGGCCAAGTACGAGAGCGACGGCGGCGGCGTCATCACGACGAGCGTCGACCAGACGGTGAACTGGCTGCTCAACTGGGGGCGGTCGAACAGCGTCTGGTACATGCTCTTCGGCCTGGCCTGCTGCGCCATCGAGCTCATGCAGACCGGCGGCCCCCGCGGCGACCTCGAGCGCTTCGGCGCGGCCCCGCGGCCGAGCCCCCGGTCGAGCGATCTCTTCATCATCGCGGGGACGCTGACGTACAAGATGGCGCTCCGGGTGAAGCGCCTCTATGACCAGATGGCGGAGCCCCGCTTCGTCATCTCCATGGGCAGCTGCGCGAACTGCGGCGGCCTCTTCCAGTACGCCTACTCGGTCTGCAAGGGCGTGGATCAGATCATCCCGGTCGACGTCTATGTGCCCGGTTGCCCCCCGCGCCCCGAGGCGCTCCTCGAAGGGCTCCTGAAGATCCAGGAGAAGATCAAGAGCGAGCGGGCCCTCGACCGCCGCGGCGCGACGGGCGGCTGAGCCCTCTTCTCTCGCTGTTCGTCCTGCGCTCCCGCACCCCATGACACCCGAAGAGATCTTCCAGGCGCTCCAGGCGAAGCTCGGCGAAGACGCGGTCTTCGACCTCCACCCCGTGTCCGCGAAGGATCGCGACGCCTGGTTCCAGGTCGCGCCGGAGAAGATCCTGACCGTGTGCCATCACCTGCGTGAGGCGCCGGAGCTCGATTTCGATTACCTCGAGTGCATCACCGGGGTCGACTATCCGGATCTCAAGAAGATCGTGGTCGTCTATCACATCTACTCTTACGCGAAGAAGCGCCGGATCGTCCTCAAGGCGTTCCTCGACCGGGAGAGCCCGGCGATGCCGACCTTGGTGGACGTGTGGTCGGCCGCGAACTGGCAGGAGCGCGAGTGCTTCGACCTGCTCGGCGTGCGCTTCGAGGGGCACCCGGATCTCCGGCGCCTGCTCCTGCCCGACGACTGGGAGGGGCACCCGCTCCGCAAGGACTGGCAGGAGAAGGCGGACTACCACGGCATCCCGACGCAGCGGCCGAACCCCGTCGAGCTCTTCAAGATCAAGCTGCCGAAGAAGGACGCGGAGGCGTCATGAGCCAGGTCATCTTCAGCGTCGATCGCGGGGGCGCGGGCAGCGAGCCGGAGGACGAGATGACCCTCAACATGGGGCCTCATCACCCGTCGACCCACGGGGTGCTCCGCTTCGTCATCTCGACGGACGGCGAGATCATCCGCAAGGCGGTGCCGGACGTCGGCTACCTGCACCGGAGCATCGAGAAGATCGGCGAGCGCTGCACCTACAGCGGCTTCATGCCGTACACGGACCGCGTCGACTACATCGCGGCGATGTTCGCCAACGAGGCCTGGGCGAGCGCCTGCGAGAAGCTGATGGGCATCGAGGTGCCCAAGCGGGCGCAGTACCTGCGCGTCATCTCCTGCGAGCTCAACCGGATCGGGAGCCACATGATCGCGCTCGGCGCGATGGCGATGGACGTCGGCGCGGTCACGCCCTTCCCGTGGGCGCTGCGCGAGCGCGAGTACATCAACGACTTCATCGAGGAGCTGTGCGGCGCGCGGCTCACGTTCAACTACCACCGCATCGGCGGCGTCTCGTTCGACCTGCCGGCGGGGTGGGCCGACAAGGTGAAGCGGTGGCTCGATCGCTTCGAGCCGATCATGGTCGAGTTCGACCGGCTCATCAGCCTGAACGACATCTTCATCAAGCGGCTCGCCAACGTCGCCGTGGTCACGGCCGAGGAGGCGAAGGACTGGGGCCTCGTCGGCCCCAACCTGCGCGCGTCCGGCGTGAAGTGGGATCTCCGGAAGGAGGACGGCTATTCGGTCTATCCGGAGCTCGACTTCGACGTCCCTGTGGGCCGCGGGCGTTACGGCGCCGTGGGCGACTGCTGGGATCGGTTCTACGTCCGGGTCGAGGAGTGCCGCGAGTCGGCGAAGATCCTCCGGCAGGCGCTCGACAAGATCGACGAGCACCCGGAGGACGACCTCCTGGGCAAGCTGCCCAAGAAGATGAGGCCCGACGGGGAGGCCTACGCGCGGATCGAGAGCGCCCGCGGCGACATGGGCTGTTACGTGATCGGGCGGGGCGCGGAGGAGGCGTACCGGGCGCGGTTCCGGACGGGGAGCTTCACCGCGATGGCGATGATCGAGGCCAAGAGCCCCGGGCTATTCCTGGCCGACCTCGTGGCGCTCATCGCCAGCTTCGACGTCGTGGCGCCCGAGATCGATCGGTAGCCGGGGGAGGGAACGCCTCAGGCGCCCTCGCCCCCACCCTCGCCCTCGGTCCCATTCTCGAGGAGCTCCGGACACTTCTCGCTGATGGCCTCGCACTCCGCAGGCAGCGCCCCGAGGTCCTCGAGGGTCGATGCACACGTGAGCGCCTTGAGGAGCTCGATCTGGCCGTTCGTGCAGGTCTTGAACTCGCCGACCGTGGCGGTACACCCTGCGAAATCCTCCGCGGGGCACGTCGTCCCCGGTTCCGCGGGCTCCTCCGGATCGCTCATGCACTCTTCCTTGGCGGCCTCGCAGTCACCGCCGAGGGCGGCGGCGACCATGCCGATGAGCTCGCAGCTGTCCTCCTTCGAGAAGTCGGCCGACGCGGTGAGCTCGTCGCACAACGCCTGCGCCTCCTCGCCCGTCAGGGAGTCGAGCTGCTTGCCATCGACGTCGCCCCCGGTCTCGCCGCCGTTGCCGCCGGT
>JAICEP010000336.1 GCA_025924095.1 Sorangium sp. | reverse complement strand
GGCCTCCTCGTCTTCCAGCCGAGCGACCCCGCGACCTACGAGGCGCTCGCGCCGGTCGCCGTCGCCTTCAGCGACGACGGCGGTCGCGTGCGCGCCGACGGCTCTCCGGCCCCGCTCCTCGAGCTCGCGACGGCGGACACGTCGCTCGCGCTCCTCGCCGACGACGCGAACCGCCTCTGGATCGGCGGCCCCCTGCCGAGCGGCGGGTTCCTGTTCGCTGTCGCCGTCCGCCGCTGAGCCACCGCCAGCGGCTTTCGGCGCGATCACCGCGCCGGGAAGCCACCGCACCGCGGCTCACCGACCGTCCGGACGGCAGCGCACCACACGTCGCGCATTTCCTGCGTGTATCGTGGCACTGCAGATTGACACGTCAGAGTCGCCTCAGTCACACTGCTCCCGAGGCGGCTGCTGTGTGTCCAATCTTCACCTCCTCACGCTGCCCGAGGAGAGGCACGACATGCCTGATGGCCGACAGCGAGAGGTAGACGGCAGCTCGAGGGCATCGAGGTCTGCCGCGCCGGACCCGCTGCTAGGGCGTGTCATCAACGGCCGCTTCAAGATCGTCAGCGTCATCGCCCGCGGCGGCATGGGCAAGGTGTACAGGGCCGAGCAAGCGCCGCTCGGCCGCATCTGCGCGCTCAAGGTGCTGAGCCCCAAGTACGAGGGCGACCACGATCCCGAGTTCCACAGGCGCTTCTTCCTCGAGGCGTCGACCGCGGCGAAGCTCTCGCACCCGAACACGGTCACCGTGTTCGACTACGGCCATAGCGACGACGATATCTACTACATCGCGATGGAGTACATCGAGGGGAAGACCCTCCACCGCGTGCTCCGCGAGGAAGGGCCGTTCCTCGAGGCGCGCGTCGCGCACATCGCCCGCCAGATCTGCCGGTCGCTCCGCGAGGCGCACGCGATCGGCGTCGTGCACCGCGATCTCAAGCCGGGCAACGTGCTGCTCGTCGACCACGAAGACGAGCAGGACCACGTGAAGGTGCTCGATTTCGGGCTGGTCAAGGACACCCAGAGCGGCGAGGACCTGACGCAACAGGGCCTGTTCATGGGCTCGCCCAAGTACATGGCGCCCGAGCAGATCGCCGGCTGCGACGTGTCCGCGCGCACCGATATCTACGCGCTCGGCGTGATGATGTACGAGATGCTGTCGGGACAGGTGCCCTTCGACAAGGGCGCGAGCGTCGGGACGCTCATGTCGCACGTCCACGACCCGGTCCCGCCCATGCAGGTGCACAACCCGACGCTCTCCATCTCTCAGACGATGGAGGGGATCGTCTACCGCTGCCTGGAGAAGGACCCGGCGCAGCGCTTCTCCTCGATGAACGAGCTCGTGACCGCGCTCAAGTTCGCCGCGGGGGGCATCTCCACGCGAGACACGGGCGAGACCGCGCCCATGCTGCCGGGCGCGACGAGCTACCGCGCGTCGGCCCCCTCGTATCCGTCGGCCTCGTCGTATCCGCCGATCCCTTCGTATCCGTCGGCTCCGTCGTACTCGACGACGGGCGATCTCACGCGCCTCTCCACGCCGAACTCGTCACCTCCCACGAGCGCGCCCGTGACCTATACAGGCCCCCTCGCCACCGACAGCGCGCTGAAGCCGCCGGCGGCGCCCCTCTTCGTCGCCCCGTCGATCACCGACTCGATGGGGCCGCGCCCGGCGCCGCACGCGGAGGGCCTCGCGTCGACCCAGCCCGGCGCGAGCCCGGGTCGGAGGGTCGTCCCCTGGGCGATCGCCGCGGCCCTCGCGGCCGTGGTCGGCGTCGCCGCCGTCATGACGACGCGCGCGCCGGCGACAGAGACGAGCGCGGCGGCGCCCGAACCGGGCGCAGGGAGCACGCCGGCGGACGAGGCGGCCGCGGCGGCGAGCGCGCCCGCGGCGAACGCGCCCCCGGCGCGCCCGCTCCAGGTCGAGAGCACGCCGCCCGGAGCGGCGGTCAGGGAAGGCAACAAGGAGCTCTGCACCGAGACGCCGTGCGAGATCATCTGGCGCGGCAGGGCGGCCGCGCTCGCGTCCGAGCACGAGCTCGTGTTCGAGAAGCAGGGCTACAAGCCCGCGATCGTGCGCGTCTCCGGCGCCGAGGAGAAGGTGCGCGCGAAGCTCGATCCGGCCCCCATCACGGCGCCGGGGACGCCGGGCAAGCCCAGGACGAACGCCCGGAAGACCGAGCCGTACAAGAGCAACCCGTACTGACGAGCGCGCGGACGCGCGCCGGCCGCTTTGCTAGAATCGCCGCCCCTTCGCGGCCAGAACCTCTTACCATGACCGCGGTGGGCTCGCGCGAGGGGCGTGGCGGGCGCTCCTCGCGTCGATGAAGTGTTCGGTGTGATGTGGGGAGCAGCGCCGTCCGCGCTCCCGAGCTCTCGCCGGGATCGCCGTCGCGACCCGGCCTTTGTCGCCGGAGGCTCGCGGTCGCGCCCCCGGCCCCGATGAGGACAGGGCGAACGCATGTCGTCTTCCGATTCCTGCTCGCACGGCCTCCGCGACGCCGTCCCGGCGCCCGCCCCGACGAACGACGCCCGCGCAGCGCGGCCGCGCAGCGGGGCCGCGCTCGGGCGGAGGCTCTTCGCCTGCGCCGTCGCCCTCGGCGCGATGACCGCCGCGCGAGGCGCGCTCGCCGACGCCCGCACCGAGGCGCGCGTCCACTTCCGGGCAGGCATGGACCTCATCGCCCAGAAGCAGTTCGACGAGGGCATCCGCCAGCTCCACAAGGCCAACGAGATCCTCCCGCACCCGAACGTCGTCTTCAACATCGCGCGCGCGCACGCCGAGGCCGGCCACCTCGAGCAGGCGATCGCCGCGTACCGCGAGTACATCGCGAGCGACCCCCCGGACAGGGAGCTGGCGACGCGGGTCGTGGAGCAGCTGGAGCAGCGCCTCGCCGCGCAGCGCGCCGCGACGGCCCCGGAGCCGAAGCAGCCGCCGGCGCCCGAGCCGCAGCCGCCCGGGCCCCAGCAGGCCGCCCCCGGCGACGCGCCCGCCCAGCCCACCGCCGAGGGCGCGCCCGCGAACGCCGCGGTCCCGGCGCCGGCGCCGGCATCGAGCGCGGCCCCCGTCGACGCCGCGGGGATCGTCGGCGCCGCCCGCACCGAGGACGTCTACCAGGAGACCGTCATCACCGCGTCGCGCGGCGCCCAGAGCCCGCTCGACTCCCCGAACTCCACGACCCTCGTCACCCGCCAGGACATCCGGCTCTCCGGGATGACCCGCATCCCGGAGCTGCTCCGGCGCGTCGCCGGCATGGACGTCATGCAGATCACGGGCGGCGACGAGAACGTCTCGATGCGCGGCTTCAACAGCCGCCTCGCGAACAAGCTCCTCGTCCTCGTGAACGGGCGCACGGTCAAGAACGACGTGCTCGGCTCGACCTTCTGGGAGGCGCTCTCGATCGACGTGGACCAGATCGAGCGCATCGAGGTGGTGCGCGGCCCGGGCTCGGCGCTCTACGGCGCCGACGCGTTCGCCGGCATCGTCAACATCATCACGATCGAGCCCGGCGTCGGGAAGAGCGGCTTCCGCGCCGGCTACGGCGATCACCAGCAGGGCTATGGCTCGGTGTGGACCTCGGCGCGCGAGGGGGACTTCGCGTACCGCCTGTCGGCGGGCTACACGCGCTACCCGCGGTGGACGCGCGAGGTCGCGGACGACCGGATCGACCTCGAGACAAGCGGCCAGAGCCAGGATCTCGGCGCGCAGAACGTGCGCATCGACCTCCGGGCCACGCAGCGGCTCGGGCCGCAGCGCGAGCTCGCGGTGGGCGCCGGCTATTCGCGGAGCGAGCTCGACGTCTACGGCATCGGCCCGTTCAACGACTACAACCTGGAGGCCGCCAACACGGACGCCTCGGTCGCGTACCGCAGCGAGAACGTCAACGCGCGGACGTACTACTCGCACATCGACGGGTACTCGCAGCTCAACGCCGCGTACCTCGGGCACCCCCTGTACGCGGGGAGGCCGCGGCAGCACATCGTGAACGCGGAGCTCGAGTTCGTGAAGACGCTCCGGGCGCCCGCGCCCGTCGTGCACGACTTCCACATCGGCCTCGGCTACCGGCTCAAGGCGACCGACTGGAGCTACCTCGACGACGACATGCCGATCGAGCACCACGGCTCGGTGTTCCTCCAGGACTCGATGAAGCTCGGAGAGCGCGTCACGCTGGTCGCCTCCGGCAGGCTCGACTACGTGCCTTACCTGGAGCGGCTCATCCCGTCGCCGCGCGGCTCCGTCATCGTCAAGCCGACCCCGCGCCAGGCGATCCGCGTCTCCGGCTCGACCGCGTTCCGCTCGCCCACGTCGCTCGAGGCCTACGTCGACCTGCCGATCCAGCTCGCGCTGCCCGGCCTCGAGTTCCTCTCGACCACGCGGCCGCCGGTCAGATCCGACGTCATCATCGACCCCGAGCAGATCATCACCGCCGAGGCGAGCTACCTGAACCAGCAGAGCGACAATTTCGAGTTCGAGGTCACCGCGTACTACAACCGCGTGAGCAACCTCATCGTGCTCGCCGAGCCGCAGCGCACGACGCTCTCGCAGCGCGCCCAGGGGTTCGGGGGGCTGAACCCGGAGACGGGGCGCTACACCTCCGGCCTCGGCGGCTTCGAGAACCAGTGCGACATCTACCCCGTGCTCGGCGGCGAGCTCGGCGGCCGCGTCTACCCCGCCGAGGGGCTCGACGTCTTCGCCAACTACGCGCTCAACCTGTCGGAGCAGGAGCTCCCGGCCGGCTGCAACGCCCTCAAGGACGGGCGCACAAGCCAGCACAAGGTGAACGCGGGGGTCCAGGTCCGCACCCCGGTCGGCGTCGACGGCGAGGTCACGCTCCACTACCAGTCCAAGCAGGAGTGGGCCGAGCAGGTCCCGGCGGGGACGGTCATCGACACGCACATCTACAAGCTGCCCGCGTACACGCTCCTCAACGCGCGCCTCGGCTACCGCTTCCTGAACAACCGCGCCGAGATCTCCGCGACCGTCTTCAACGCGCTCGACGGGCTCGGCGATCAGCCGCTGCAGATGCACCCGTTCGGCAACCGCATCGGCCGGCGCTTCATGGGATTCCTCAGGTACTCGCTCTAGGCACCCCCATGCTCCGACCCACCCCCCGCACCGGTCTCTCCCTGCTCGGCGCACTCCTCGCGGCCCTCCCGGGCTGCGAGGCGGTGGACGTCTTCATCCCGCTGCCGGACCACAGCGGCCCCGCCGGGGTGCTCGACGGCACGGTGACGTACGCCGGCCCCCGGCCCTGCACGAAGGACGGCCACGTCGTCGGCGCCGCTGTCGTGCTCGGCTTCGACACGCGCCTCCTGCCGCCGCCGGAGGGGCTCGGCACCTCGGCCGCGAGCCTCGACGTGATCCCCGGCGACGAGCTGTTCGGGGGCCTGGGCGCCGCGCTCGATCTCACGAGCGACGGCGTGCTCCGCTGCCCCGAGCCGGGCGATCCGCCCGTGACCGTGAGCGCCACCTGGAGGCTGTCGCCGCTGCCCGCCGGCACCTACCAGATCCGCGGCTTCTACGACCACGACGGCGATTTCGACCCCACCTTCAGCATCGCCAACCTGCCGAGCCGGGGTGACGTGGCCGGCGGCGCGATCGAGAACGCGACCGAGGTGCTCGGCGGCGCCGCCCCGCGCTACCGCGAGCTCACGCTCGCCGCTCCCATCCCCGCGACGGGCGCGCGCGTCAGCGGCATCGCGGTCACCCTCGGCCTCCCGCTCCCGCTGGAGCGGCCCGTCTTCCACGTCGCCGAGGTCCTCGCGCCGGCCTCCGGCGTCGGCCAGAGCTCGAGCGAGGTGGTCATGGCGTCCGACTTCCAGCTGGAGACGTTCACCCTGGCCGATCCCGTCGGCGCCGAGGCGTCGCTCCTGCGCCTGCGGCTCGCCGCGGGGGTGCCGGACAGGGAGGTCGCGAGCGCGGCGATGCCCCCGATCTCGCTGCCGGTGGGCGGCGAGCCCGCGCCGACCCTCACGTACGCGCGCCAGGACGTGAACCGCGACGGGGCGATCGACGCCGACGACCACGTCCCCGACTCGGCCCAGATCCCGGCGCTCTTCCCGATCTCGGTGTTCGCCAAGCTCGACGACCACGACCCGCTGGTCCGCCAGGCCGCGCCCGCGGTGCTCCTCCAGGGGCTCACGATCTACGACGACCTCGTGACCACCGCCATGCTCGGCGCGGCGCCGCTGGACGAGCCGCGCGAGAGCGTGCTCGTCGGCGTCCGGCCCGCTGCGCTCTGCCTGCACCCGACCGAGCCGAAGGGCGTCCTCGTGATCAGCCACGAGACGGACGCGGCGGGCAACGCCATCCTCCCCGGGCCGGAGGACGAGGACGCCGGCGCATGGGGCGTCCGCGACGTCGAGGAGGCGCTCACGCGGCAATTCGGGCGCACGATCGAGGTCGTCTACGGCTGCCTGCCCGAGGGGCGCTACGCGCTCAACCTCATCTACGGCACCGGCCAGGCCTGGACCGTGCCCAACGAGGCCGGCGTGTGCGCGCCGTCGGAGAGCGCGTCCACCGACACATGCGGCGCGCGACCGCGCCTCGCGTCGCAGGACATGGTGCTCCGCATCGGGCCGCCGGACGACCCGACGTACTGCGCCCAGCACCCCACCCCCGAGGCCTGCACGTCCTCGCCCTGAGCGCCGCCGCCGCGCCTGGTCCCCCGCGGCGCGCAGACCTCCGCGAACCGGGCTCGGGCGCGGGGAAAGCGCCGCTTTCCTGCGGCGAGCGCCGGTTGCCTCGCGCGCATGGACCGATGGTAGGGTCCCGGCATATGCGCTGCATTCGCTTTTCCTCGCTTGCTTTTCTGGGGGCGCTCGGCGGCGCCGCGGCGGGCGCGCTCGTTCCCTCCGATGCGTCCGGCGGCTGGCCGCCGCCCCCCTCGGCCAGCGCAGCGGACATGGCCGATCCGGAGAGCTGGCCGAGCGATCCCGAGTACGGCACCTCGGCCACGCAGAGCGGGCAGTGGAGCTTCTACTCCTTCATCCCGGCCCCGAGCGAGGGCGTCCGCCCGCGCCCGGAGGAGACCGCCGCCGGCATGGCGATCGATCTCGCGTGGCGGCTCACCCAGGGGGACCCGCGCGTCAGGATCGCCGTCACCGACTCCGGGATCCTCTGGGGCGAGGACGATCTCCTCGAGAAGGTGTGGATCAACCGGGGCGAGCTCGCGCCCTACCCGCCGCTGCACGCGGACGGCACGCCGTGCGGGGGCGACGGCGAGCTCGCCGGCTTCGACTGCAACGGCGACGGGGTCCTGTCCGTCTCGGACTACAAAGACACATCCTGGCTGACGCCCGCGGCGTCGGAAGGGCGGCCGCAGGGCGACCGGAACGCGAACGGCCAGCTCGACGCCGGCGACCTCATCCTGCACTTCTCGGACGGGGCCGACGGCGATCTGAACGGCTACGTCGACGACATCGCGGGCTGGGACTTCTTCAAGAACGACAACGATCCGTTCGACGACACCCGGAACGGCCACGGCACCGAGGGGGCGAAGACCTCCGCGGCGCAGACGAACAACCAGCGGGGCGGCGCGGGCGTCTGCCCGCGGTGCAGGGTCGTCCCGCTGCGCGTCGGCGACAGCCACGTCGCCGACGCGCAGGACCTCGCGAAGGCGCTCCTCTACGCGGCCGACCTCCGGGCCGACGTCGTGCAGTGCCCGGTGACCGCCGTCGACAGCACCACCTTCCTCCAGGCGGCGCTCGACCACGCCCACGCCAAGGGGACGCTCGTCGTCGTGTCGATGGGCAACGAGGGCTCGCGCCACCACAGCGCGCCCGCGGCGAGCAACCACGCGCTGCCCGTGAGCGCCGTCCGCCACGACGGCCAGAGCGTCACGACGTCGACCTCGTTCCTCGACGCCTCGCCGTGCTCGAGCTTCGGCGGCAACAACCTGCTCGCCGTGTCGAGCGCCGGCTGCGCCAGCGACGCGACCGCCGAGCTCTCCGGCATCGCGGGGCTCCTGTACTCCGCCGCCCTGGAGCGCGGCGTGACCCTGTCCCCCGCGGAGATGCAGGGCCTGCTCATCGCGAGCGCCGACGACATCGCCGTGCCGGAGTCGCGCGAGCCGGGGTCGCCGTACCGCGCTTCGCAGCCCGGGTTCGATCAGCGGTTCGGCCACGGCCGCGTCAACGCGAACCGCGCCGTCGAGGCGCTCCACGACGGGCGCGTGCCGCCCGCGATCGACCTCACGTCGCCGCGGTGGTTCGAGGTCCTCTACAAGGATCAGGTCCAGGTGCCGGTGCCGATCGAGGGCACCGTCTCGGCGAAGCGGGCGACGGCGTACGACTACTCGGTCGCGTGGGCGCCGGGCGTGCAGCCGCTCGCCGCGGACTTCAAGGTGATCCACCGGGAGGTGAACGTCGCGCCGACGGTCACCATCGGCGGCCAGGGCCCGATCGCCTCGCTC
>JAICEP010000335.1 GCA_025924095.1 Sorangium sp. | reverse complement strand
GGCTTGTCGGCCACGAACGCCGACCCTTCGCACGACAGGATCACCATGTCGTACCGCTGCAGGTTGTCGAGCGAGCTCCAGAACTGCCGCGCAGGGGAGAAGGCCGCGCCGTCGTTCAGCCCGTCGCGGTACCGGCCCGTCGCGCTGTCGCCCTCGATGGCGCGCCCGACGAACAGGTTCACCCGCCCGTCGCCCGTCTCCGGCGTGAACTCCGATGCATCGATACCCATCTTGTAGAGGAGGCACTCCAGCACGTCCATGCCGCCGGTCGTCAGCGCGATCTTCGGGAGGTGGCCCTCCGACTTGCTGCGCGGCAACCGGACCTCCCTGTCCACGGTCGGGTTGTCGACGCACGCCTCGACCCTCGGCAGCGTGATCTGGCGCCGCCATTTGCCGAGCTGGACGACCAGCGGGATGTCCTCGCCGACCGGCACGTCCTCCAGCACGAACCGCCCCTTCGTGTCCGTCAGCGCGGTCGCGATCGGATCTCCCGAGAGCGTCACGTTGCACTGATCGCAGCTCGCCCCGTCGGTGATCGGATCGAGCTCCCTGTTCGGGACATAAACGATCACGTTGTACAGCGGGAGTTTGCCCCCGGGCTCGTACACGGTGCCGCTCACGGTGGTCTTGCCGCCGGCCGGACAGGCGACCTGCTGGCATTCGAGCCCCTCGCACCCGCCGCTCCCGACGGCGGAGCCGCCGCTCCCCGCCAGGAATGGGGTCCCCCCGAAGCCGCCCCCTGCGCCCTGGTCGGCGCCGCCGCGGCCGCCGCCGCCGCCGCGGCCGCCGCCGCCGCCGGACGTGCTCGCGCTCGTCCCGACGGGATCGCCGCACGAGCACCCGGCAATCGTGGCCGGCGCCATGGCCGCCGCGGCCAGGAGCCATCCGGCGCTGCTATGCAATTTCACCATTCGACACCTCCGGGCGCGGAGGCGCGAGGGTGCCCCGCTCTGCCCATTCCGAGGGTAATCGAGGCGAGGGGGAGCCGGGAAGGGACAACCCTGCAAGGAGGCGAGCGCGGAGACGTTTTGCCGTCTCGCCTCGATCTCGTCTCTCCTCACGTCGCCGCGAGAGCGCGGCGCCGAGCCGTCCGGCGCCTCGACCGCCGCTCAGCCGCTGCGACCCGACCCGAGCGGATCGTGAGGAGAGGGGCGACAGCGGCCCCAGCCGCCGTCCCGTGGACCACAGCGCCACGCGGCTGCGGCGCGACGACCCGATGACCGCGCCGCGTCCTCGTTGCCGGCGCGGCGGTCTGCGCCGGGGCCGGCGCCCATCCGGCCGTGTTCCGCCATGGCGAGATGCACCCCGGCAGAGTAGGATG
This sequence comes from Sorangium sp., assembly GCA_025924095.1. Lineage (GTDB taxonomy): Bacteria > Myxococcota_A > Polyangia > Polyangiales > Polyangiaceae > Sorangium. The sequence continues at coordinate 7,094 of JAICEP010000335.1, read as the reverse complement.
CGGCGCTTTGCAATCAGTCCTTCCTGTTCCTTCTCTTCCTCGCCCCCGCCTGCTCGAGATCACCTGGCCCATCTTCAGCGAGCACCTGCTGCACATGCTCGTCGGGGTGTTCGGCGTGTGGCTGGTCAGCCGCCTCTCGGATGAGGCCGCGGCGGCGTACGGGCTGTCCAACCAGATCATGTTGACCTTCATGATCACCTTTCGCTTCGTCAGCGTCGGCGCGAGCGTGGTGGTCACTCAGTACCTCGGCGCGCGCGACCGCGCCGGCGCCGAGCAGGTCGCGCGGGCGTCGCTCGCGGCCAACCTGTGGCTCGGGGTCTTCAGCTGCGCCGTCATCGCGATCGGCGCGCGACCCCTGCTCGAGCTGATGCGCCTGCCGCCCTCCCTGTTCCCGATCGCGCAGCCGTATCTGATCGCGGTCGGCGTGATGCTGGCGTTCGACGCGGTGAATTTCTCGATGGGCTCGGTGCTGCGCGCGCACACGTACACCCGCGACACGCTGCGCCTCATCGTCGTCATGTACGTCATCCAGCTGTCGCTCAGCCTGCCGCTCATGTTCGGTGTCGCCGGGTGGCCGGGGCTCGGCATGAACGGCCTCGCGCTCGCCGCGGTGATCGCGCGCGCTTGCTCCTTCTGGATGCACCGGCAGCTGTGGATCGCGCGCCTCCGGATCCGCGCGACCTTCGAGGACTTCTGGCGCATCCGCCCCGATCGCCTCCGCGAGATGCTGCACATCGGCCTGCCGGGGGCGGGTGAGAACGTTGTCTATCGCATCAGCTTCATGATCATCCTCGCCATGGTCGCCGACATGGGGCAGACGGCGCTCACCACGCATACGTACACGATGCAGATCGTGCACTTCCTGCTCCTGTTCGGCCTGGCGCTCGGCTTCGGGACCGAGATCGTGGTCGGGCACCACATCGGCGCCGGCGAGCTGCACGGCGCCGATCGCCAGGTGCGCGGCGGCCTGGCGGTCGGGTTCTGCGTGTGCGTGGCCCTGGTGCTCGCGATCGCGCTGATCGGCCCCCACCTGCTCGGCCTGTTCACGCGCGATCCGGAGGTGATCGCCACCGGCTCCAAGCTGCTCTGGCTCACCCTCCTTGTCGAGCCGGGCCGCACGATCAACCTGGTCGTCATCAACGGCCTCCGCGCCGCCGGCGACGCGCGCTTCCCGGTCGCGTTCGGCGTCTTCTCGATGTTCGCCGTGGCCGTCGGGCTGTCCTGGCTGCTCGGCGTCTACCTCGGCTGGGGGCTCGTCGGCGTCTGGGTGGCCTACGGCGCCGACGAGTGGATCCGCGGGCTCGCCATGTCCGCGCGCTGGCACTTCCGCGGCTGGGTGCCCCACGCGCGGCGCACCCGCCGTCGCGTGCGGCTCCACAGCCGCCCGGGGTGATAGCCGGTCGAGGACGCACACCGGGAGCCGTCGGCCAGGAGGCAGGCGAGCGGGCAGCAGGCAGCTATCCTGCCGGCGTGCTCACCTTCTCGGTCACCGCCATGCAGAGCGCGGCCACCCCGCGCCTCGGCACGGTGACGAGCTTGTCTCGGAACGCGGCGCGCTGGTCGGTGTAGAGCTTCGAGACCTTGTGCGAGAGGATCGTCGAGCTCCAGACCGCGACAACGTCGGCCCAGCGGAGATCGGCGTCGGCCTTCGTCGCGTTGCGGTGGCCCTCGCCGTCCACGATGCGGATGTCGACCTCGCCGGCGAGCAGCTGCCGCAGGTCCTCGGCCGTGCCCGGCCCCCCGCCGACCACGAGCAACCTCCGGAGCCCCCGCGCATGGAACGCCCCGATCATCGTGAGCGCCGCCCGCTTGTTCGCAGAGCTGCCGCACATGTCGCAAACTGCGTCGGCGCCGGCCTCGACCACGCGGAGCCCCGCCTTCGCGGGGAGCTTCGCGCACTCGGCGCAGCGGCGCTCGACCGGCTCCGGCGCCGGCGCCGGCGGCGGAGGCCGGGCGAGCGCCCGTTGTGCCCGCTCGACCGTCTCCGGGGGGAGGAAGTCCGCCGGATGCCGGATGTCGGCCGCAGGCGCTTGCTCTGCGAGCCAGACGAGCAGCTCTGTTTCAGAAATATTTAGAGATTTTGCGAGGTTGCGCACACGAACAGATCGCGCCATTTCGCCGCGACTGTGACATGGGCGGGGCGGCGGCGCCCTGTCCTATCGCGGGGGGCGGCCGCGGGCTCGCCCCGCTCGGTGAGGCGCGGCACTTCTCAGTCGAGGGCGGCGGCGCGGCGGAGCCCGTGGCGCTGGAGGAGGCGGTGGAGGTACATCCGGTCGAGCCCCGCCTTGCGCGCGGCGCGGCTCACGTTGCCGTTCGACCACTCGAGCAGCGCGGCGAGGTAGTCCCGCTCGAACCTGTCGATGATGGCCTCCTTCGCCTCCTTGAAGGGCATCTCGATGTTCGCGGGCGCCTCGCGCGCGGCGTCCGGGGACGCGGAGCCCGGCGACCGGGAGCCCGGCGGCGTGGAGCTGCGCTCGGACGGCGCGGTCGCCCCCATGGCGGCGCCCTCGCCGAGCACGACGCGGCGCTCGACGTAGTTTCTCAGCTCCCGCACGTTGCCGGGCCAGTCGTAGCGCTTCATCTCCTCGATGACCTCGGGCGGAAAGAGGCCCACCTTGTCGGCGGCGCCGAGCTCGTTCAGGAAGCTGTGGACGAGGAGGCCGATGTCCTCCTTGCGCTCCCGGAGCGGCGGGACGCGCACGGTGAGCACCGAGAGGCGGTAATAGAGGTCCTCGCGGAATCGACCGCTGTTCACCTCGCGCTCGAGGCGCCGGTTCGTGGCGGCGATCACCCGGATATCGACCTTGCGCACCCGGCTCTCGCCGAGCCGGCGCACCTCGCGCGAGGCGAGGGCGCGGAGCAGCTTCGGCTGCATCTCCAGCGGCAGCTCGCCGATCTCGTCGAGGAAGACGGTGCCGCCGTCGGCCTCCTCGAAGGCGCCGGCGCGGTCGCGCGAGGCGCCCGTGAACGAGCCGCGCACGTGGCCGAACAGCTCGCTCTCGATGAGGCTCGGCGAGATGGCGCCGCAATCGACGATGACGAGCGGCTTGTCGGCGCGGGCGCCGCGCTGGACGAGCTCGGTGGCGATGACCTCCTTGCCCGTGCCGTTCTCGCCCTCGATGAGCACGTCGGGCGCGCTCTTCGCCACGCGATCGAGGATGTGGAACAGGCGCCGCATGGGGACCGACACGCCCTGGAGCGCGCCGAAGCTGACGGCGCGCGCGAGCTCGGTCTCGGCGACGGCGTCGGCGTCGCGGATGCGCACGACCGACTCGCCGAGCTCGATGCGGCACTCCGGCAGGAGGGCGTCGGCGTCCCGCACGCGGACGCCGGCGATGGTGGTCCCGTTGAGCGAGCCGACGTCCGTCAGCCGGAACGTCGACTTCACGCGCTCGAGGATGCAGTGGAAGCGCGAGACGGCGCGGTCGGCGAGGACGAGATCGTTGCTCTGGTGGGAGCCGATGCGGATGAAGTCGCCGTCGAGCACCATCGCCCGGCTCGCGGGCTTACCCGCCTCGCGCTCGACGCACAGCTCGATGCGGGGCACCGCCACCACCTCGGCCTTCATGCGGGGCTCGGTGGCGGCCGCGAGGCTGGTCGGGCCGGGGTCGTCGGGCGTGGCGGGGGGACGCGGCATGCGCGCCATCTTACGCGGGAGCCCGCGGTCGTTCCAGGTGGCCTTGCTGACGCCTCACGGCGGGACGTCGCCGCCCGCGGCCTTGAGCCACACGACGGTCGCGCCCCACCCGCCGCGCGAGGCCGGGGCGTCGCGGAAGCCGTCGACGGCGGGGTGGCGCGAGAGGACGCCCTGCACGACGCGGCGCTGCACGCCCTTGCCGCGGCCGTGGATGATCCGCACCTCGCGGAAGCCGCGCCGCTGCGCCTCGTGGAGGTACTCCTCGACCACCGAGGCGACGTCGCGCGGGGCGAACGTGTGCAGGTCGATCGCGTCCTCGATCGGCATGACCACGACGTCGTCGCCGCCGGGCGCTCCGGGCGGCTCGGCCTCAGGCGGCTCGACGCCGGCGACGGTGTCGACGTCGATGTCGGGTGACGACGCGGGCGCGCGGGGCGAGAGCGCGCGGTCGAGCCAGGCGAGGAGTCGGCGGAGCATCCGCGCGGTGTAGCCGAGCCCGCGGCGGCCGCCACGGCGCGCGGCGTCGAGGGGTCGCGCGGCGTCGGGGGGTCGCGGCGTCGCGCGGCGCCCGCGCTGATAAATCACATTGCATATATGCCACGTGTGTCTTATGATTCGGGTGTCATGTCTCTCCGCGGCGCCATCCTGGGCTTCCTCTCGCTCGATCCGACGAGCGGCTACACGCTGAAGCAGCGGTTCGACGGGTCGGTGCGGTCGTTCTGGTCCGTGACCCAGAGCCAGATCTACCGGGAGCTGCACGCGCTGGAGCGCGAGGGGCTCGTCGAGGCCACGACGATGCCCGGGGACGGCAAGCCGGACCGGAAGGTGTATGCTCTCACGGAGCCCGGCCGGGCAGCGCTCAAGGCGTGGCTCGAGGAGCCGCTCGAGCCGCTCCTGCTGCGGCACCCGCTCCTGCTCAAGCTCGTGTTCGCGGCGCAGGTGCCGCCGAACAAGCTTGACGAGCTCCTGGCGAGGTACGCCCGCGAGATCGAGGCGACGAGGGTCGATTACGAGGAGAGGCTCGAGGACGAGCGGATCTTCGCGCTCGCGCGATCGGCGCGCGAGCAAGACATATGGCGCCTGAGCATCGAGCACGGGATCGCGTGGTGCGACGCGGAGCTCCGGTGGATCGAGCGCGCCCGCTGCGAGCTGTCGGCGGAACGAGGAGGGCAGAAGAGATGGAACCGAAAGACAAAGTGATCATCGTGACGGGCGCTTCCCTGGGCATCGGGCTCGCGGGCGCGAGGGCGCTCGCCCGCGAGGGCGCGCGCGTGGTCCTCGCCGCGCGGTCGATGGTCAGGCTGTCGGCGGAGGCCGAAAGCATCGTCCGCGAGGGAGGGAGGGCGATGGCCGTCGAGATGGACGTCACGTCCGACGCCTCGGTCGGGGCGGCGGTGGCGTCGATCCTGGAGCGGTTCGGCCGTATCGATGTCGTCATCAACAACGCTGGCAACGGCGGCAAGATGTCTCTCTGGGAGTCGACGGACGGGGCGTTCACGCGCGCGATGTTCGACGTCCACGTGTTCGGGATGGAGCGTGTCACGCGGGCTGTCCTGCCGGCGATGCTGGCGCAGGGCTCGGGCACCGTCGTGAACATCGCCTCGACGGTGGCGTGGGTGCCGATGCCGGCCGCCGCCGCGTACTCCGCGGCGAAGGCGGCGGTCGTCGCCTTCTCCGAGTCGCTGCGCGGCGAGCTCGAGGGGCGCGGCGTCCGGGTGACCGTGTTTGCTCCGCCGCACACGAGCACCGCCGCCGGCAACGACTGGCCACTCGAGGGGCCGCAGGTCTTCGCGCCCGAGTGGGTGGCCGAGCAGCTCGTCGAGACGCTCCGCCGGGACAGGCGCAGCTTCCTCGCGGGCGCGTCCAACCGCAGCCTGCTCGTGCTCCAGCGGATCGCGCCCGGCCTCGCGGCCCGCATCATGAAGGACATCGGGCTTCGCGCCGGCGCGAAGAGCGCCGCCATGGTCCGCGGCGCCGCCTAGCTCCGTGCGCCAGGAATCCCGCAATGTCACCGCTCCCCGGAGGTGGCCACCTTATCTCGCTGCAACGATCCGGTAGGACAGGCGGCCGAGCGCATACTCGAGCCCGCGCTCGAGGCTGCCGCGCGTCGTGATGCGGCCGAGGTCGACGTCGAGCCCGACCAGGGTCTGCGCCGCGGCGGGGCCCATGCCGACGAGCACGCTCTCGCAGCCGAGCAATGCCGCGGCTTGCACGGTGCGCAGCAGGGCCTCGGCGGCCATGGTGTCGACGAGCGGGACGCCCGTCACGTCGATGATCACGAAGCGCGCGGAAGCGTCGCCTATCGCGGCGAGGACGCTCTCGGTGACCTGCGCGGCCCGCTCCTGGTTCAGCGCGCCGACGAGCGGCAGGAGCAAGACGCCCTGCCAGATGCGCACGACCGGCACCGCGAGCTTTTCGAGCAGCGTGCGCTGCGCCTCGATGATCCCGAGCTGCGCGCGATTTTCAGCCTCGAGCCGCTCGGCCGCGACGAGCTTGCCCTTCATGTTCGTGATGTCCGTGATGATGCCGCAGAGCCCGACCACCTGCCCGGCGTCGTCGCGCATGGGGTACTTGCGTGTCCACATCGTCCGCTCGACGCGGTCGCCGCCGGTGACCACCTCCTGGTTCTCGTCGGGCTCGCCCGTGTTCACGACGAGATCGTCGTGCTCCCAGAAGACTTCGACCTGCTCGGCGGGCCAGAACCCCCTGTCGTCCTTGCCGATGAGCTCCTCCGGCGGGTACCCGACGAGCTTACAATACCCCTCGTTGACGGCGACCCAGCGATGCGCCCGGTCCTTGACGAAAAGGGGATCGGGCAGGGTGTCGAGGATGCGCTGGAGCAGCTCGACGCGGTGCCAGGTGAAGGGATTGGCGGGGAGGCTGGTCATTGCAACGCGGTTCACCTCCGCCGGAAACATACGCTCCCATCATGCCAAGGAACGCCCTCCGGCTCAAGAGCTGCTCCGGCCGCGCGGCAACTTCGGCTTCGCGCTCACCGGGCTCGAGGGGGCGCTCACGCCGAGCGGGCTCGGCCCGTAGCCCGAGCTCGCGTGGGTCCATGGGCCCATGCCTCCTCCGGCTGGAGCGCGCAGGGGGAGTCGAGGGTGGCGGAGCCGGCGAGCTCCGCTCGCGAACCCTTGACGCCTCCAAGCACTCCAGCGCCCTCGGCTGCCGATGGGCCGATCTCCACGGTGCTGCGGGCTGTCTTCGCAGGAAACCGCCGCTCGAACGCGTCGAGCAGAGGCTCGGGACGGTGCGGTCGGCATCATGGGTCCAGGCGCCGCTTGAGCGCCCATCCCATCCAGGGGGCCGCTTTCACTCCACAGCCTGCCGGGCGATCGAGGTGACTCGCGCGCTCGCCGCGCTCGAACGCCTCGCCGGCACCGTCTACGACGACGCGGAGAAGCTGCGCTCCGCGCGCTGCTTCGCCTCGCCGAAGGCGGACGCGCTCTCCACG
>JAICEP010000334.1 GCA_025924095.1 Sorangium sp. | reverse complement strand
CGCGCGCCGCTCGGGCAGCGGGGGGGACCGGGAAGGGACCGGGGAACCGGGGGCGGGGGTTTAGGGGGCTAGGAGGGCTTGTAGGGCTCTGGTCAGGGAGAAAAGTAGGAGGGCGGCCAGGGCCAGGAGGCAGCCGATCGCTACGGCCAGGCCGGCGTAGAAGCCTCGATCAGAGGGGCGGGCGCCGAGCTGCGCGCGCGCTGCGAGGTGCGCTCGCAGGAGATCGAGGTTGCGCGCGTTCGCCTTGTAGGCGGCGTCGAACAGGTCGCCCAGCAAAGGTACCGTGCCGAACAACGTCTCGAGACCCACGTTGAGCATCATCCGAAGCACCGTCGAGACGGGGAGACGATAACGCGCCGCCGAAAGCACGATGTACATCGAGAGACCGAAGCCGATGAGATCCCCGACCCCCGGGACCAACCCGATCAGCGCGTCGTAACCGACCCGATAGCCGACGCCGGGGATGCGGATCGCATTGTCCAGGAAGTGGCCGAGCGCGTTCAGGCGCTTCAGCCGATCCCCATCGAGGTCGACAGTCCTCAGCGTGGTGATGGGTGTCACAGGGATGACGGACCGGTTCGCAGGCGGGTGAGCTGTCCCTCGCAAGTGTACTTCGCGCGCCCCAGACCCACCAGGGCATATGCGTTGCTTCTGGGACCGCCATGGAGACGGTAAGGGCTGTGGGAAGCGCCCGGCAGTCGCGCCACTCGGAGATTCTTCTCCTGGGGCAGGCAGCTGGGCTCGGGATGGTGACAGGAATGCGTTCCATGCTGGGCGTGAGGCTCCTCGCGGCCAGCGCGCGGCGCGGCGCGTTCGACGGGCAACGCGGGAGCTTCTGGCGCACGCTTCGCTCGCCCGGAGCCCAGCGCGCGCTCAACGTGCTCGCAGGCGGAGAGCTGTTGATGGACAAGCTGCCCTCCGCGCCGAGCCGACTCGCAAGAGGTCCGCTCGGCGCGCGGCTCCTGATCGGGGCGCTCCTGGGCGCCGCCGTCGGCACGCAAAGCCCCGAGAGGAAGATGCGGTTCGCAGGCGCCGTGGTCGGGGCAACGGCGGCCGCCATCGGCGCGCTCGTCGGGAATCGCGCCCGCGTGTGGCTCGACCGCAGGACGCGCATTCCCGCACCGGTCGCAGCCGCCGTCGAGGACGCCATCGCCTTCGGCCTGGGCGCGCTGGCGGCGCGCCGCTAGTGCCGAGCGCCGGTGCGCCCGCCAGGGCCCCAGCCCCGCCTCCGCCGCAAGCCGCGCGCAGCCCCGGAGGCGAGGGAAGGGCGAAGAGGATGCGCGCCGTCGCGCCCAGGGACGTCCCGGCGCGCGCACGTCTCGCGGCGCACGCACGTCGCGTCCTGCCACAGCGGGGCATCGCTGCCGCCGCGGTCACGGCGCCACGAGCCATGCTGGCGCCGGACACGCCGCCGAGCCCGCACGCCCGCGTTCTCCGCGCCGGAGCGCGCGGGGCGCGCGGGGCGCTGGCCGGCATCGTCGGCGCGCTCCTCGGGATGCTCGACGGAGCCGCGGCGCATGCGCAAGGACGGTACGAGTCCGCGCTCCTCGGCGGGCGCTCGGCGCTCCTCGGAGGCACAGGGGTCGTGCTGGGCGTCGACGGCGCCGCGCCCTTCCTGAACCCGGCCACCATCATCCGCATCGAGGACCGGAACATCGCGTTCTCGTCGGCGTTCTTTCGCTACGCGCATCGCACGCTGGAGGCGTGGCATCAGCCAGGTCCGGTCGACTCCGCCCTGTACGGCGACCTCCGGCTCGATCACACGACGGTGAGCGATCACGGCCTGGACTCCCTCCCTGATGCGATGTGCTATTTCTTCGACTGGCAGCGCGGCGCGGGCGATGCGGATTCGAGGCGAGCGCGGGTCGGCCGCCAGACCGTCGCCGCTTGCCTCGGGAAGACCGAGGAGAACGAGTTCGGGTTCGACGCGCTGCGGTTCTCGGGGGAATCCGGCCCGCGCCGCGTGAGCCAGGCGCAGACGCTCCGCTACGCATGGGGTCGCTTCAGCGCCGGTCCGTCGTGGAGCTACCGCGTCACCGATCGCCTCGCCGTGGGCGTCTCGCTCCCGGTCGTGCGCACCCGCTACACGAGCTCGCTCGGCGTCGCCAGCGTCGTGGAGGACACAAGCACGGGCTCGGCGAGCAGCGCGACGTACCAGGCCGCGCTCTCCGGAGATTCCTGGGACGTGCTCGCGCACCTCGGGGTGACGTACCGGCTGACCTCGGTGTTCTCTGCCGGGATCAGCGTGCGGACGCCCAGCGTGCATCTCTTCGACTCGCTGGACGCGAGCTATCACGACACGCTCGCCACCGGGACAGCGGCGGTCCGCACCTGGGCTGGTGAAGGGGAGTTCGCGGCTCCCTCGCCGGCGCGCGTGGCGGTGGGCGCGAGCGCGGAGTGGAGCCGGCTGCGGCTGGAGCTCGACGGCTTCTTCTACCTGGGCCAGCACGAGCTCGCGCGGATCACCGCCGATCGGGAGGAGATCGCGATCGAGGGGGGCGCGGTGACGAGCCGGAGGCAGAGCCGGCTCGACATCGTCGAGGAGGCGGCGCCCATCGTCAACGTGGGGCTCGGCGCCGAGGTGTTCGTCACGCGCGACCTCAGCGTGGTGGGCGGCGTGGTCACCGATTTCAACGCGCTGTCGAGCCTGCGGGGCCCAACAACCGCCGAGTCGAAGCTCTTCCTGGAGCGGATGAGCGGTGTGCACGCGGGGCTCGGCATGGTCTCCTATACGCGGTACGGAGATCTCGTGTTCGGCGCGCGCTTCGACTACGCGGCGGGGCAGATGGCGGCGGTCAACGCGTTCGCGTCCCCCATCCGGCTGGATCCGATCGACTGCCGCGAGATCGGCGCGACCCTGGTGCTCGCCGGGCGGATCAGCCTGCGCACCGTCGAGGGCGTGGCGCGCGAGATCGGGGACGCCGTGGAGGGCTCGGCCGCGGCTCCCCCCGAGCGCACCACGCCGAGAGAGCCGATGCGGGCGCCTGCGCAGGAGGACTGAGCCGCGGCGCGCCGCCGGTCAGGTGCCGCCCTCGTCCGGCTCGATGCGCACCCGCTCCTCGTAGAGCGCGCCGCCCTCGCCGATGTCCGTGGTGCGGGCGCGGATCAGCGCGTTGGCGCAGCGGCCGTCGCGGAGGTGGCCGCCCTTCGGGATGAGCGCGACGTCGCGGCGCTGCGCGGGATCGTGGCGGAGCTGCACCGTCATCGCGCCGACGCGCGACACGATCCGGCAGAGGCCACCGTCGGCCACGCCGCTCGCCGCGTCGGGGTGGACCGTCACGACGGCCGGGCCTCGCTGGGGCCTGGCCCACTGCGACGACTGGGACTTCTCGGTGGACAGCGCCATGAGGAGCAGCGGGAGCTCGCGCGCGTCGGGATCCGCGCGCTCCTCCGGCCCCTCGGTGATGAGGTTGACCCGCCCGGTCGGGGTCGGGAACTTGCGGTCCTCGAACAGCACCTTCGGCGCCAGCGGATTGCGCACCGGCGCGCGCTCCAGCGCCTCGAGGGTGATGCCGAACGGCGCGAGCCTGGGCTCGACGACCCGCCGCTTCCAGTCGCGGGCGCTGCCGTCGAGCGCGTCGCCGAGGCCCACGCGCGGCGCGAGCGCCTGCATGATCTCGAGATCGCTCTTCACCCCGTCCGGGGGCGGGACCACGGGCGTGGCGACGCCGAGGTAATGGTGGCCGTAGGCGCCGAGCACGTCGTCCGCCTCGAGCAGCGTCGTCGTGGGCAGCACCAGGTGGGCGAGCCGCGCCGTGTCCGTGAGGAAGGAGTCGACGACGACGACGAGCTCGCGCGTCGCGAGCGCCTCCGCGACGGCGTCCGACGCGGGCAGCATCGCGACCGGGTTGCCGGCGGTCACCCAGACGGCGCGGATCGGCGGGTCGCTCATCCGGAGCACCTCCTGCCCGAACAGCGGCTCGCAGACGGTGCGGGGCGCGGGGCGATCGCCCCCGAACGGCGAGAGATCGAACGCGCCGCGCCGCTTGAAGTAGAACGAGACGCCGCCGCCGGGGATGCCGAGGTTCCCGCTCACCGCCGAGAGCGCGTCGAGCGCGCGCACGATCGCCCCGCCCGTGGTGCGCCGGCCCATGCCCCAGCCCACGAGGATCGCCGCGGGCCTGTCGGCGAGGCGGCGCGCGAGATCCAGGGCGGCGCTCTCGGGCACGTCGGCCTCGCTGCACCACGCCGCGACGGAGCGGCCCCGCGCGAGCGCGCGGAAGGCGTCGAGGTGATCGCAGTAGTCCGCGGCGCGCGGATCGGTCCACCCCTCGTCGAAGAGCACGCGGGCGACGGCCATGGCGAGCGCGAAGTCGCCGCCCGGGCGCGGCTGGTAGAACGCCGCGCACAGGGAGGCCGTCCTGTGGTGCACCGGATCGACGAGCACGAGCTCCGCGCCGCGCGCCCTCGCCTCGCGCAGCACCGGCAGGGTGTGCGGGCTCGACGTGAAGACGTTCTTGCCCCAGAGGAGGATCTGCCGGGCGTTCTTCAGGTCGGCGAGGTCGTGGCTGTCCTCCTCGCCGAAATCGGCGAGCTGCGCGGCGTCGCCCGCGCCGGAGCAGATGTCGCCGCGCTTGACCGTGACCGGCCCGAACCGCGCGAAGAAGGCGTCGGTGATCCCCGTGAGCATCCCGAGCGAGCCGCCGCTCCGGTAGTGGAAGATCGCGGCCGGGCCCGACTCGCGCCGGATCGCGAGCAGCCGCTCGGCCGCGGCGTCGAGCGCTTCTTCCCAGGAGACCGGGACGAGCTCGCCGCCCTTGCGGAGCAGCGGCGTCGTCAGGCGCTCGGGTGAGTCCTGGGTCTCCAGGAAGCGCGACGTCCGGTAGCAGAGGAAGCCCCTCGTGACCGGGTGGTCCGGGTCGCCGCCGAGGCGCACGACGCGGCCGTCCTTCACGGTGGCCACGATGCTGCAAGCGTCGGGGCAGTCGCGGTTACAGACCGTCTTGCGGATCTCCTGCACAGCGGCAGCCTAGAGCACGCGCGCGCGGCGGTACACCGCGCCGCGCGGGGCTAGTCGGCCGCGAGTCGCTCGGGGGCGTAGTCTCGCGAGTCGTCGCCGGAGACCTCCTGGGCGATGACACGGAGCTGCTCGTAGCGCTCGCGCAGGAGCGACCACAGCCGATCGCGGATGTCGCGCGAGTCGAGCCGCTCGGTCGGGCGGGTGTTGCTGAGCAGCCACTTCGCGGTGCTGTTCACCCGGGTCACCTCGTCCCTGGTGAGGGAGATCCGGCCTTGCACGTGGTTCCACCGGTCCAGGATGAGGTTGGTGATGCTGGCCGCCGCGCTCGCGGGATCTCCGGCGACGAGCGCGCGCCGGACGATGCCGTAGGTCTCCGGGACGATCCCGCGCGGGAAGCACACCTCGGCCGCCGCGAGCGTCGGGCGCAGCGCCTCGTAGAGCGCGTCGAGCCGCTCGGCCACCTCGGGCGGCGGCGCGCTCTCGGGTTGCATGCGCGCCACCGCATGGTCGAGCGCCATCGCGAGCTCCGGCAGGCTGCGGATCGCGTCGAAGCGGGACTTCGGCAGCCGGCGCCGGTGGCGCGCCGGATCGCGCGTCACGGACTGCACGGCGCGCCGGACGATCGCGAGCACCCCGCCCGCGTCCCCGCGGAAGGCCTGCACGTGGGCCGCGGGCAGGTCGCTCGCGGGCATCGCGTACCGCTCGTAGCGCTCGCGATCCAGGCTCTCGTCGCCCCGGGGGCGCGGGTCGGCCTCGGACGGCGCGACGCCGGCGGAAGAGGCCGGCTCCGACCGCTCCGAGCTCGCCTGCTGCGGCCCGTCCGCGTCGGGTCGCTCGCCGTCCGCGCCGGGGAGCTCCCCTGGAGAGGGCGCCTCGGCGGCCTGTTGTGTCTCCTCCGGACCGGGCTCCACCGGCCCGGCTGCCGTGCTCTGGGCGGTGCTCTCGGCCTCGAGCGGTGTGGACCGAAGCGCTGGATCCCGCAGCGCCTCGAGGTCGTCTCGCGCACGCGTCATCCTGGTCATCGTACGTAAGTCGGCGCGACGGTACAAGATCCGCGGCCCCTCGCGCGCGCCGCCGGCGGGGCCGCCGCGGCAGGGGCGCCGCGCGCGGGGGGTGGTGGCCGGATTTGAACATGAAGGCGGGAAGGCGGGGAGAAAAGATCAATGATCTTCATGTCTTCCCGCCTCCATGCCGCCTTCATGGGGATCACTCCGGGGCAAATCAGGCCACCGCCCGCGGCGGCCCCGTCCTCGGGCGCGGATCAGGCGTCGAGCGCGTCCCAGAAGATGCGCAGATCGTCCGAGAGCGGCGCCTCGATGCGCACGCGTCCGCCTGTCGCCGGATGCGTGAGCTCCAGGAGCGCGGCGTGGAGGGCGTGGCGGTCGAGCTCGAGCGCGCGGCGGTCCTCGTCGGTGAGCTCGCCGTCGGCGCCGCGCGCGAACATGCCCTCGTCCGGTCCGTAGAGCTTGTCGCCCACGAGCGGCAGGCCGCTCGTCGCGAGGTGGACCCGGATCTGGTGCTGCCGGCCGGTCTCGAGCGTGCAGCGGATCAGCGCGTAGCGCCGGCCGGTGAGGGGGTCGGCGCGGCGGCCCAGCACCTCGCACGCCGTGGCCGACGAGAGGCCGCGGCCCGGCGTTGCCACCCGCATCTTCACCTTGTAGCGGCTCGCGGTGTCGAGCTCGAGCGGCAGCTCGACCCGGAAGGCGTCGTGCTCGGGCCAGCCCCAGGTGATCGCGACGTAGCGCTTGAGGACGCCGGTGCGCTCCTCGAACTGCGCCTTCACCCTCCGATCGGCCTCGGGCGTTCGGCAGAGGAGGAGCACGCCGCTCGTCTCCCTGTCGATCCGGTGCGCCAGGAACAGCCGCTCGCCGGGGCGCGCGGCCTCCATCATCTTGATGACGGTGCTCTTGTGGTACCGGGCCGTGGGGTGCACGGGCAGGCCCGGCGGCTTGTTGACGGCGAGCAGCGCTTCGTCCTCGTGGAGCACCGGGATCGCCGTGTCGGGCGCCTGCTCGTCCCACGGCGCGCGCCAGAGGAGGATGCACTGCTCCGGCCGGACGCGATCGCTGCCGCGCAGGCGCCGCGCCTCGGGCGAGTAGGCGCCGCGGGAGACGATCTCGGCGGCGCGCGTGCGGCTCGTCCGCTTGAGCTGCGACTGCACGAACCGGTCGAGCCGCATGCCCGCCGACTCGGGCGGCACGCGGAGCACGGTGACGACCGACCCTTCCGGCACCTCCTCCGGCCGCACCACCTGTGTGCCGCGGCCGAAGGGGCCGCTCGTGCCGGAGAGCTCCCGCGCGCTGATCCTGGTCATGGGTCGAGGTTGCCGTGGGGCTTTAGCAAAGGCGCCGGCCGGGTGCGCGGAAAAGGAAGCCGCCCGCGGGCGCCGCGTCGAGGCGCGCCGGCCCGCCGCTCACAGGGGGTCGATGATCTCGCAGGGGAAGTCGAACGAGATGCCCTGCGTCGCGCTCTTGAGCTGCGCGCAGGCGTCGCCGGCGAGGACGAGCTGGGTCGGGCTCTCCATGGTCCAGCCGTTCTGCGCGTCGTAGGGCACGGGCGTGCCGTCGATGAGCACCTGGCCTTCCGACGCGTGATCGAGATCGACCGCGATCGAGTCCTGGAGGTCGAACGTGCAGCTCTTGGCGCCGGAGATGGCCGCGTTGAGCTCGTTCTCCAGGGCGGTCGCGTTGGTCGGGTCCGGCGTGTAGTACATCGCCGAGCCGCCGGCGTCGGCGTACGTGCCCGCGCCGGTGAAGCAGTCCTGCTGGGTGTTCTGGGGTCGCCCGACCGGCTGGCCGACGCCGGCGTTCGCCAGATCCTGGAGGTGCTCCGCGAAATCGCCGTCGCCGAGGCCGAAGACGAATGTCCCGATGCCCTGCGTGTACGCGGACTGCACCGCGCCTACCACGTCGTCGCGCGCGCACACGGAGGGCCCGTCGTCGCAGCGATCGGGCTCGCCGTCGGTGACGAAGAGGATGTACTTGGGGCCGGGCTCTCCGAAGGCGACGAGATCGGGGATGACCGTCTCGTTGAACGTCATGCCGGTGGGCGTCTCGAGCTTCTGAGCCGGCCTCATGGAGGCCTCCTCGTAGGCGGCCGCGATGTCGGCGTGGCTGTTGAGGGCGATGACGTCGGTCCCGGTGAGCAGCGGGCACTGCGCCGGAGCGACCCCCGTGAACGTGAGGAAGCCGAAGCGCACGTTCGCCTGCAGGCTCTCGACGACGTTGAGCACGGCCGTCTGCAGCGGAGCCCAGTAGCCGCTGTCGTACATGCTGCCGGAGCGGTCGACGACGATCATCACGGTCGGCGTCTGCGGCTCGAACGCGATGTCGAGCTGCTGGCAGGCGCCGCCGGCGCCGCCGCTTCCGCTGGTGCTGATCAGGCCGCCGCCGCTGCCGGCGAAGATCGGCTCCTCGCCGCCGCCCGTGGAGCCGCCGCCGCCGGCCGCGCCGCCGCTGCCGCTGCCGCTTACGGAGCTGGAGCCGGAGCCCTGGGGCG
>JAICEP010000333.1 GCA_025924095.1 Sorangium sp. | reverse complement strand
TCCTCGCGGGGTTCGTCGCCGCGGGCGCCACGGGGATCGTGCTCGGGCTCCTCATCGGCAGGTCGCGGCTCGCCGAGGACACGCTCCTCCCGCCGCTCGAGGTCCTGCGCCCCATCCCCGGCGTCGCCTGGCTCCCGCTCGCGATCCTGATGTTCCCGTCGGCCGAGCTGAGCATGATCTTCATCACGACCCTGGGGGCGCTGTTCCCGATCCTGCTCGCGACCCTCCACGGCGTGGGCGCCCTCGATCCGCGGCTCATCGCGAGCTCCCGCAGCCTCGGCGCGCGCCCCTTCCGCCTCTTCCTCGAGGTGATCTTGCCGGGCGCGCTGCCCAGCATCCTCACGGGCATGAGCATCGGCATGGGCACGTCCTGGTTCTGCCTCGTGACCGCCGAGATGATCGGGGGCCAGTACGGCATCGGCTACTTCACCTGGGAGTCGTACAACTTGCAGCGCTACCCGGACATCGTCCTCGGCATGCTGCTCATCGGCCTGATGGGCATGCTCAGCAGCGCGCTCGTCCAGCGGATCGGCGCGTGGCTCACCCCCTGGCACCGGCCGGAGGAGAAGGGCCGATGACGTCCGCCGCGCGCGCGCCGCGCCGGGAGAGCCCGGCGGGTGCCGTCGAGATCCGCGGCCTGTCCGTGGCGCTGGGGACGGGCTCCCGCCGCGTCGAGGCGGTGCGGGATCTCGATCTGACCGTCGAGCGTGGCGAGCTCGTGAGCCTGCTCGGCCCCTCCGGGTGCGGCAAGTCGACGATCCTGAACGCCGTCGCCGGGTACGTGGCGCCGGAGCGCGGCAGCATCGCGGTCGGCGGCGAGCGGGTCGAGGCGCCCGGGCCGGAGCGCGGCATGGTCTTTCAGCAGTGCTCGCTGCTCCCCTGGAAGACGGTGCTGAACAACGTCGGCTTCGGCCTCAAGATGCGCGGCGTCCCGGAGCGCGAGCGCCGGGAGGCGTCCCGGCGGCTGCTCGAGCTCGTCGGGCTGTCGGGGTTCGAGGACGCCTATCCGGCGCAGCTCTCCGGCGGCATGCAGCAGCGGGTCGAGATCGCGCGCGTCCTGATCGCGGAGCCGCGCGTCGTGCTGATGGACGAGCCGTTCAGCGCCCTCGACGCCCAGACCCGGCTCTCGATGCAGGCGCTGCTCCTCGACGTCATCCGTCACGTGCGCACGACGGTGCTGTTCGTCACGCACGACATCGACGAGGCGATCTTCCTGTCCGACCGCATCGCCCTCATGACCCGCCGTCCGTGCCGCGTCGGCGCGCAGATCGCGGTGCCGTTCGAGCGGCCGAGGAGCGCCGCGATCGTGGGATCGAGCGAGTTCGCCGCGATCAAGCGGCGGTGCCTCGACGCCCTCGGCGACGGGCGCTCGAGCGCCGCGGCCCCCGCGCGGGGGCGCGAACAGCACACCGGCGCTTGAAGCGCGGACCGGGCGCGCCGGCTCGCCCGGCCCGGCCAGCGGGGATCCGGGCGTGACGCCCCGGATCGCGGCGCGTCGAGTTCCGGTGAGCGCGCTTGATGTTCCCTGCGTTTTTCCTTACTAACGAGCCGAGAGGAGTGTTCCCCGATGCTCAAGAGATTCCTGCGGGTGACCGACGTGCCGTTCTCGGCCTCGGTCGCGCTGCTCGTGCTTCGCGTTGTCACCGGCATCGCGTTCATCTTTCACGGCTGGGGGAAGATCCAGGCCCCGTTCAGCTGGATGGGGCCCACCGCGCCCGTTCCGGGGTTCCTGCAGGCGCTGGCCGCGATCGCCGAGGTCGGCGGAGGCCTCGCCTGGATCCTCGGCCTCCTGACGCCGCTCGCGTCGCTGGGCATCGCCGCCACGATGGCGGTCGCGGTCGCGACGCACGTGATGAGCGGTGATCCGTTCTTCGCGATGGGCGGCTCCTCCTACGAGGTGGCGGCGGTCTACTTCTCCATCTCCCTCGTGCTCCTCCTCGTCGGGCCGGGGAGGCTCTCCGCCGACGCCGCGATCTTCGGGACCAAGCGCTGAGCTCCTCCGCGCGCCCTCGCTCGATCGACCGCGCGAGGGCGTCGCCGCCCGAGCTCGAGCGGCAGATCTGAGCCTCGCCGCCTCCTCCGTCCGGCCCGGCGCAGGAGGCCGGCACACCCTGGAGCGCGCGGTTCCATCCTGAGCGGACAGCGAGCGCCCGACCCATTTTGCGCCTGGGGAACCGCGCCGCGCCGATGCCCCCGGTACTATGGTGTGGCCGGGAGGCACCATGAGAGACGGCGGGGCGACGGCGCCATCGAACGGCGCGCCGCGCGGTGTTGCCATCGCGGCAGCCTGCTCGTTCGCCCTCGGGTGCGCGGCCCTGCTCGGCTGGTGGCTCCAGGCGACCCCCCTTATTTCCGTCGTGGAAGGCCTGCCGAGCTTGGTGCCCAACACCGCGATCGCCCTCGTCCTCTCGGGGGTGTCGCTCTGGGCGCTGGGCGCGCGGGAGCGTCCGGCGCCGCTCCGCCGGCTCGGACAGGGGTGCGCCGCTCTCGTCATCGCGTACGGCGTCGCGGTCCTCGCGCAGTACGTCTTCGGGCGGGATCTCGGCCTCGACCGCCTGCTGTTCCCGGCGCGCGTGGAGCTCGCGAGCAAGTTCCCCGGCAGGCCCCCGCCGAACACCGCGCTCTGCTGCATCCTGATCGGCTCGGCGCTCCTCTCGCTGCCCGTGAAGACGCGGCGGGCCTGCTGGTTCTCGGACGGCGGCGCGCTCTCGGCCGCGGCGCTCGCGCTGACCGCGTTGACCGGTTACGTGTTCGGCGTCGGCTACGCTTACGGGCTGCCGCCGCTGTTCCCGTTCACGGGCATGGCGCTCCACGCCGCGGTCGCCTTCCTCGCGCTCTGCGCCGGGCTCTTCATGGCGCGGCCGGATTGCGGGGCGTTCGCCGCGCTGACGGCCAGCGGGCCCGGAGGCGTCCTGTTGCGGCGCTTCCTGCCCTTCGTCGTCCTGGCACCGCTCGTGATCGGCCGTCTCTTCCTGATCGGCGCCGATCTCGGGGCCTACCCCCTCGCGGCGTCGTTCTCGCTCTCCTCGGCCATCACGACGCTCCTGCTCGGGGCCCTGCTCTGGGTCAGCGCGGCGCGCCTGGACCTGCTCGACGAGGGGCGGCGCCGGGCCGAGGAGGCGTGCGCCTTCCTCGCGACCCTCACGCACTCCTCGGACGACGCCGTGATCGGCTCCGACCTCGACGGGACCATCCAGAGCTGGAACCCGGCCGCGGAGCGCCTGTACGGCTACAGCGCCGGGGAGGCGATCGGGCGCGCGGTGCTCGCCCTGTACCCGCCCGAGCGCGTCGAGGAAGCCAAGGAGAACCTGGCGCGCCTGCGCCTCGGCGAGCACCTCGATCACTTCGAGACCGCAGGCCTGACCAAGGACGGGAGGATCCTCGACATCGAGATCACGGTGTCGCCGATCGCGGGCGACGCGGGGCGTATCACCGGCTTCTCCGCGATCTGCCGCGACATCGCGCGCCGCAAGGCGATGGAGGCCGAGGTCGCGAGCGCCCACGAGGCGGAGCGGCGCATCCGCTCGCAGATCGAGGCCGTCGGCGCCGCGAGCGCGGAGGTCTCGGAGGCGCTGGCGAGGCTGCCGCGCGCCGAGTCGGGGGTGCGCTCCGTGCTGGAGGTCATCACGCGGCACGCGAAGGAGATCTCTGGCGCCGACTACGCGGCGCTCGGCATCGGAGAGGACGGCCGGCGGCCGTTCGATGCCTGGGTCCCGAGCGGCGTCACCGCGGAGCAGATCGCGCGGATCGGCGCCCTCCCGCGCCCCATCGGCGTCCTCGGCGCGGTGGCCCGCGGCGGCCGGTCGATCCGGATCGACGATGTCCGCGCGCACGCCGAGTTCATCGGGCTACCGCCGCACCACCACCCGATCGAGGCGTTTCTCGGCGTGCCGCTCCGCTTTCACGGCCGGAGCGTGGGCAACCTCTATCTGGGCAAGCGCCCCGGCCGTCCGCCGTTCACGGAGGACGACGAGCGCGTCGCGGAGCTGCTCGCCGACCGGACCTGCGGCGCGATCGAGACCGCGCGGCTCTACCGGGTCGAGGCAAATGAGCGAAAGCGGCTAGAGGCGGTCGTCGAGCAGATGCCCGAGGCGGCGATCCTCGTCGACGCCGAGGGGCGGTTCATCACGTGCAACAGGCTGGCGCTCGAGTACGCGACCTGTCGCGCGGGCGAGGTCGATCCCTGGGGCAATGCGATGAGCTTCGAGCTCCGGTACCCCTCGGGGGAGCCCATGGACTGGCCCGAGCGCCCGCTGATCCGGGCCCTCAGGCGCGGGGAGGTCGTGACGAGCGCCGAGGCGCAGATGCGCCGCGTCGCCGACGGCGCCGTCGTCCCGGTGCTGGTCAACGCCGCGCCGGTGCGCTCGGATGACGGCGAGCTCCAGGGCGCCGTCGCCGTCTTTCAGGACATCTCGGCGCTCAAGGAGATGGAACGGCAGCGCCAGGAGTGGGTAGGCGTCATCGCTCACGACCTCCGCCAGCCCATCCAGGTCATCGCGACCGCGAGCCAGCTCTTGCGCGTCCGGTCCGGCGAGCTGCTCGTCGCGGACGGCCAGAAGCAGCTCGGGAGGATCGCCTCGTCCGTCGAGCGGCTGCGCCGCATGATCGACGACCTCCTCGACGCCTCGCGCATCGAGGCGCGGCAGCTCGATCTGGAGCGGGTTCCGGTCGATCTCAGCGCGCAGCTCCGGGAGATCATCGACAGGTCGACCGCGGCGACCGCGGGCCACGCCGTGCATCTGGAGGTGCAGGGCGACGTGCCCGCCGTCCTGGCGGACCCCGGGCGGCTCGAGCAGATCGTCACCAACCTGCTCTCCAACGCGGCCAAGTACGGCCTGCCGGAGCGCGACATCGTGGTCTCCGTCAGCGTCCACCAGGCCAGCGCGCAGGTCTGCGTGACCAACTGGGGCCGCGGCATCGAGGAAGCGTCTCTACCGCACCTGTTCAAGCGCTTCTGGCGGGCGGCCGAGGGCGATCCGCGCTGCGTCCGCGGCGTCGGTCTCGGCCTCTACATCACGAAGGGCCTCGTGGAGGCCCACGGAGGCAGCATCTCCGTCGAGAGCAGCCCCGGCGGCACGACGACATTCCGCTTCTCGCTGCCGCTCGCCCCGGACGCCCAGCGCGCCGCCGGCGCGTAGCGCGTCTTCCTGCCCTGCCGGCTCCCCCTCGTCCCGGAGAGCGCGCCCCCGGCGAGCTCGTCAATTCGGGGTCAGCGAGCTCGGCAATTGCCCATCAGGGGTGTGAAGGGAGTTTCGTTACCTCGATGTCCCTTCTCCGCGTTCCGTTTTTCGGCACCACCACCCTTTCGCAGTATTCTGTGCTCAGGCCGCTCAGAATGATCGCAGAAGGAACTTCCTGAGGTTCTTATCCTTGCTACACCTGAGATCCGCTCCGGCCCAATGCTGGGGTAGTGAGGTGGCGCAGCAGTGAATTCCTGGTTCTTGCACGTGGGTAGGCGGCTGGGGCCCGCGGGTCGTCGGCTTTGGGTACTCGGGATCTTGGGGGTGGTGCTCGCGGTGACTCTCGGGCTCGCGCTCCGCGCGGCGCCCACGGAGCGCGCGGCGACGTACACCGAGCTGCTCCAGATCGCGCAGGCGGGGCAGGCGGCCGCGGTCGAGGTGAGCGGCGATCGCTTCTTCGTGCGCCAGGCGGGCGGCGTGATGGTGACCGCCGTCGTCGACGAGCCGACGCTCCGGCAGGAGCTCGTCTCGCGGTTCGTGGGCGCCGGCGCCTCGGTCGACTTCGTCTCCCGGGAGGAGCCGTCGCGCGCCGCGTCCGCCGTGCTGCCGGTGGTCGTCCTCGCCGCGGTCGGGTTCGCGCTCTTCACGGTGAGCCGGCGCCGCAGCCCGAAGGTCTTCTCCGACGCGAAGGCCGGGGTCGCGCGGTCGCCCGTGCGGTTCGCCGACGTCGCCGGGATGCACGAGGTCAAGCAGGAGCTCGCCGAGACGGTCGAGTTCCTGAAGAGCCCCGACCGCTTCGCGCGCCTCGGCGGCCGGCCGCCGCGCGGCGTGCTGCTCACGGGCGAGCCGGGGACCGGCAAGACGCTGCTGGCGCGCGCCGTCGCGTGCGAGGCGGACGTGCGGTTCCTCTCGGCGTCCGGGTCGAGCTTCCAGGAGATGTTCGTCGGCGTCGGCGCCTCCCGCGTCCGCGCGCTCTTCGCCGAGGCGCGCAAGGCCGCCCCGTGCATCGTCTTCATCGACGAGATCGACGCCGTGGGGCGGGCGCGCGCCAAGGGGCACGGCGACTCCGCCTCCGCGGAGCACGACCAGACGCTGAACCAGCTGCTCGTCGAGATGGACGGGTTCGACCACGCGACCGGCATCGTGGTGATCGCGTCGACCAACCGCGTCGACATGCTCGATCCCGCGCTGCTCCGGCCGGGGCGCTTCGATCGCAAGGTCACCGTGCCGCTGCCCGACGTGCGCGGCCGCGAGGAGATCCTCAACGTCCACGCCGGTCCGATCCCGCTCGAGGGGGAGGTCGATCTCGGCACCATCGCCCGCAGCACGCCGGGCTTCTCGGGCGCCGACCTGGCCAACCTCCTGAACGAGGCGGCCATCCTCGCGGCCCGCGAGGGCGCCGACGCGGTGGACCCGACGCACATCGACCGCGCGCGCGACCGCGTGCTCATGGGGCTCGAGCGCAAGGGGGTGCTGGTCGACGAGGACGAGCGCTACGCGACCGCCGTGCACGAGGCCGGGCACGTCGCGGTGGGCCTGCTCGCGCCGAGCTGCGATCCGGTGCACAAGGTGTCGATCCTGCCGCGGGGCCGCGCGCTCGGCGTGACCCAGGCGCTGCCCGAGAAGGATCGGCTGATGTACCGGAGAGAGTACCTCGAGGATCAGATCTGCATGCTGATGGGCGGCCGCGCCGCCGAGATGGTCATCCTCGGGACGATGACGGCCGGCGCCTCGGACGACATCCAGCGCGCCGCGACGATCGCCTGGAAGATGGTCGCTGAGCTCGGCATGAGCCACCTCGGCCCCATCTGTGTCGGTGACGGGCACCCCGCGCGGAGCCCGGCCCTGCTCGACCGCGTCGACGAGACGGCGCGTGCGCTCACGGACGCCCAGCTCGCGCGCGCCGTCGAGATCGTGAAGTCCCGGCAGGGCGAGATCGACACGCTCGTCAAGGCGCTCCTCGAGAAGGAGACGCTCGGGATGGACGAGATCCAGGCCTGTTTCCCGGCCGATCGACGGCCGCGCGCTGCCCACCAGGCCGCCTGAGGCCGCGCAGGCTCGAGGGCGCCGGGAAGGGAAGCCCCTTTCTGGCGTCCCCGGCGGCTCCAGCGATTCACCTCCGCGGTCGCTCATTCGCGCTCTGCCGGGCTCCCCTCTCCCCTCCACTCCAGCCCTCTCCTCTCGTCATCGGCGCTCCTGGATCCGTCACGGAGGCTCCTGGATTGGCGGCGGGCTCACCAGACGCCCATTGTCTCGGGCCTCCCGCGCGTAGAAGAGCTCGCCTGGGGGCCTATCGCGCCGGATTGAATGCGTCGCGGCGCCTCTGAACCATGGCGCGCTGCATCGTTCATTCCGTCCAGAGAGCGCAAATCTCCCCTTGCGATTGCCGGGCAAGCTGGTGAAGTGGCGCCACTTGCATGCATGGATTCCGTCGCGTTCGTATGTCCTCCGACGGGGCGCTCTCTCCACATTCCGGCTCGGACAGCCCTGCCGCGGGTCGCTCCCCGAGCTCGGCGCCGCCGTCGCGCGCTCTTCCGCCCCGCGCGGGCGTGCGGCGCTGTGGCGCGGAGGCGCGCGGTGCCTGAGCCCCGGATACTGCTCCTGTCCAACAGAGACCCGGAGGAAGCCGTCGACGAGCCGCCACTCGCGCAGCGGGTGGGGAGCGGCCGGCTCCGGCTCGGCCGGGTGGACGGCAGCGCGGCCGTCGCCGAGAGCGTCCTCGCGGCCCTCGCCGCGGCCCCCGGCGTGCGCGTGGCGCACCGGCCGGTGCTCCGGCCGAGCGAGGTGCTCGCGGCCATCGGCGATCATCGCCCCGACGTGATCTTCAACCTGTGCGAGGCGCTCGACGGCGACAGCCGCCGCGAGGTCATGTGCGCGTGGCTGCTCGCGGGGCTCGACATCCGCTTCACGGGCAGCGACCACGTCGCGCTCCGGAGCTGCCTTCACAAGGCCGAGGCGAACTGGATCCTCGCGCGCGCCGGCGTGCGCGTGCCCGAGACGGTGCGGGTCGACGGTCCGGATCGCATCCCGGACGTCGCGTTTCCGGTCATCGTCAAGCCGGAGCGCGAGGACGGCTCGACCGGGATCGATCGGGGCTCGGTCGTCCACGATCGCGCCGCGCTCCGCGACCAGGTCGCCGCGGTCGTCGCGCAGTGCCGCCAGCCGGTCGTTGTGCAGCGCTACGTGCACGGGCGGGAGCTCTCGGTCTCGCTGCTCGGATGGCCCGCGCCGCGCGTGCTGCCGCCCGGCGAGATCCTCTTCCACGGGTTGCCCGAGGGGC
>JAICEP010000332.1 GCA_025924095.1 Sorangium sp. | reverse complement strand
CGTTCATGGGGTCACTCTCCCCCGGGCCGACCTGTCCTGTCCAGATCGGCCGCGTGCCGCGCGGCTGGCGCCCCCGCCGCGCGCCGCCGCGCTCCGCTCAGGGCGGCGGCGGGACGACGCCCTTGGCCCGGGCCGTGTCGCAGCCGAGCTCCACGTTGGTCGGCCCCTTGTCGGTCCGCACGACCTTGAACTCGACGCGCCGGTTCTTCTCCCAGGCCGGCGCGTTGTGGGCCGGATCGAGCGGGCAGTACTCGCCGTAGCCCATCGAGCGCACCGCGTTCTTGTTGACGCCGCGCTGCACGAGCGCCGCGGCGACCGCGTCCGCGCGGGCCTGGGTCAGCTTGAGGTTGAACGCGTCGGCCGAGCGCTCGTCGGCGTGCCCCTGCACCTCGATGAGCGAGAACTCCGGGTGGTGCTTGAGCGTCTCGGCGACCGCCTGCACGATGCCGAACGACTCCGGGAGGATCTCGGCGCTGCCGGTCGCGAACTGGATCTTCTCGAGGATGACGATGTTGTTCTCCTCGATCACGACGCTGCCCTTGTCCGGGCACCCGTCCTCGTCCTCGAGGCCGTTGAACGTCTCGGGCTCGTTCGGGCACTTGTCGGCCACGTCCGGGATGCCGTCCCTGTCGTTGTCGGGGTCGGGGCAGCCGTCCTCGTCCTCGAAGTCGTCCTTGTCCTCCGGATCGTTCGGGCACTGGTCGGACTTGTCCGGGATGCCGTCCTTGTCGTTGTCGGGGTCGGGGCAGCCGTCCTTGTCCTGGAAGCCGTCGCGGTCCTCCGGATCATCCGGGCACTTGTCGCGCGAGTCGATGATGCCGTCGCCGTCGCGATCGCCGTCGCACCCCTCCTGGCAGCCGTCGTCGTCCTCGTCGCCGTCGCGGTCCTCCGGGTTGTTCGGGCAGCGGTCGTCGACGTCGAGGATGCCGTCCTCGTCGTTGTCCGGATCCGGGCAACCGTACTTCCCCGGGGGCGAGTCGGCCTTTGTGTCCTGGAAGCCGTCGTAGTCCTCCGGCTCGTCGGGGCAGTCGTCCTGATCGTCCTTGATGCCGTCGCCGTCGCGGTCGCCGATGGACGGCTCGAAGACGAACCCGATTGTCGCGCGCTGCTCCGCGGCCTGGAAGCCGGGCGTGTACCCGACCCCGGCGCCGAGCATGAGGAAGCTGTTCCGCTCGATGAAGAGCTTGATGCCCCCGACCGCCTCGGCCGACAGCTTCTGCTTGCTGCTCTCGCCGCCGCCGACCTGCTGGGTCAGGTAGGTCTCGGCCACGAGGTCGAGCGGCGTGAGGACGCGGTAGCTCATCCCGAACCCGCCGGTGAGCAGGTCCGAGTACTCGAGGTCCCCGTGCTTCAGCTGGAAGGTCGTGCCGTCCGAGCGCAGGCCGAACGCGGGGTTCTCCCCCGTATGGCCGCGGTAGCCGACGTTCGCCGCGATCCGGAACGGGTTGGTGATGCCGAACCGCTTCTCCAGCACGAGCTGCGGCCAGAAGAAGAACCCCGGATCCGAGGCGAAGTCCTCTGTCCCGCCGACGCCGACGCCGATCTGGCCGATCAGCGCGAGCCCGATCACGTCCTGATCGGGGCGGAGCAGGCGCACCTTCGCGTGGACCGCCAGGTTGCCGAGCGACTGGGCGTCGAGCGAGTCGTCGTCGTAGTTCTGGCCGGGGCCCGGGCCGATGTCGTCGATCGGGTCGGCCGCGTTGAGCACCACCGGGGCGGAGAGCCCGACGACAAGCAAGTTGCCGATACCGTAATTGAACTGGAACGTGCCCTGAAACGCGTGATTGAGCATCACCTTCGTTTCTGTGCCGTTGTCGGTGATCGGCAGGATGTTGTGCCCGTAATCGAGCACGAGCCCCAGGCTTATATCGTTGGCGCCGAGGACGTCGGCCCCGTTGACCGAGAAGAGCCCTTTGGAGTCGACCGCCGGCCGGAACAGGTGCAGATCCATGCCGTCGCCGTTGGTGCCGCCCGCGCGCGTCTGGGCCGCGGCGTCGCCCGCGCCGGCGGCGGTCATCGCGGCGCCGAGGGCGAGGGAGAGCAGCGCGGCGCCCGGGCGGCGGTCCCGGTCGGGCCGACCGCGGGCGGGCAGCGCGCGCCGGTCGTCGGGCGTGTCGGGGGCGCCCGGGCGCGGTTCGGCGGGGAGCAACGGAGAGCGAGGCGTCATGGCAGGGTCCTCGGGCTGGTGAGGTCGCGGTGGGGCAAGCGCACCTGGAGCTTGGCGCTCCGCGCCACGTACCACCGCGCGAATTCCGGTGTCAAACAGACGGCGATGCCGGGCATCGGCCGCTGGCGGGCGCGGGGCCCCTCCGGCGCGGGGGCGCCCCCGCCCTCGGCGCTCCGGCGACGGGCGCCGAGCGTCGCCCCGTCGCCGGAGCGCCTGCGATTTGCCGGGGAACGCCCGCCCTCGCCCGCGCGAACCCTGCGCGGCGCGAGCCGAGCGCGTCAGTAGCGCTAGAATTGTCCTGGCGATCGCAGACGGGTATTCGGTGAGGGGTTGCGGCGACGGGTGCTCGGTGCGGAGTCGGGGGGAGGCCACCGTCGCTCGCGGACCTCGCTGCTGGAGGGACAGATGCTGCTAACGAGGTGGACTGGGTCGGTCGCGGCGCTCGCGGCCGTGGCGCTCCTTTCATGCGGGGAGGAAGCCCCGAACGACAGCAGCGGTGGGGCCGGCGGGGCCGGGTCGGGCGCCGGCGGAGCCGGGTCGGGCGCCGGCGGGTCGGGCTCCGTGTCGAGCACGGCGACGGCGGGCACCGGCGGGACCGCGAGCGCAGGCGGCGGTGGCGGCGGTGGCGGCGGTGGCGGCGGTGGTGACGGCGGCGTGTGCGGCGACGGCGCGGTGGCCGGCGCCGAGGGCTGCGACGACGGCAACTCCGCGGCGGAGGACGGCTGCGGCGAGGACTGCGCCCTCGAGCCCGGTTACACCTGCTCCGGCGCTCCGAGCATCTGTTCGACGATGTGCGGCGACGGCCTCCTGCGCGGCGCCGAGATCTGCGACGACGGCGACGTCACGAGCGAGGACGGCTGCAGCCCGGTCTGCGTGATCGAGGCGGGCTACGAGTGTGCCGGCGAGCCCAGCGCTTGCGGCCCGGCCTGCGGCGACGGCCTGCTCATCGGCAACGAGGGGTGCGACGACGGCAACACGGCCGCGGCGGACGGCTGCAGCCCGGATTGCGAGGTCACGTACGGTTACATCTGCAGCGGCGAGCCCAGCGCCTGCGTCTCCGTGTGCGGCGACTCCATCCAGACCGTGCGGGAGGAGTGCGACGACGGCAACACGGTGAGCGGCGACGGCTGCAGCGGCACCTGCGAGGAGGAGCGGCGCTAGCCCGCGACCCCCGCCAGCCCCCCGCTCAAGGGGTTCGCGTCTTCAGGCTGTCGATCGCGTGGACCGGGGCCTGATCGCCGGCCATGAGGTGGGAGATCGCGCCGTAGACCAGCCGCTGGCTCTCCAGCATGCTCTTGCCGGCGAACACCGGGGCGGTCACGACGAGGTTGAAGTGCCCTCCGCCGCCGGTCACCTCGGCGGTGGAGCCCTCGATCTTCGCTTCGATGGCTCGCTTCAGGGCGTCGGGGATCGACCCTTCAAAGGTCGTCAGGTGGCTCGGCATGGGCGATGTATAGGCCATCGCCCCGCCGCAGGAAAGCCGGAGCGCGGCGCTCGGGTCGTGGAGGGGACGCGCGGGGCGGGCCGTGGACGGGAGGGAGCGGGGCGGGGTCAGCGCGCCGGGATCAGGCGCTCGCGGTCGCCCTGGCCAGCTCGATCAGGCCGGCCGCGCCCATGCCGCCGCCGATGCACATCGTGACGATGGCGTACCGGCCGCCGCGCCGGCGGAGCTCGTGGAGGGCGGTCGCGGTGAGCTTCGCGCCGGTGCACCCGAGCGGGTGGCCGAGCGCGATCGCGCCGCCGTTCACGTTGAGCTTCTCCTCGGGGATCTCGAGCGTCCGCTGCACGTAGACGGCCTGCGACGCGAACGCCTCGTTGACCTCGAACAGGTCGATGTCGGCCATCTTCAGCCCCGTCCTGGCGAGCAGCTTCCGCACCGCGGGCACCGGGCCGATCCCCATGATGGCGGGGTCGACGCCCACGGTCACGAACGCCCGGAAGTACCCGAGCGGCTTCACGCCGAGCGCGTCCGCCTTCGCCTTGCTCATCACGAGCGCGGCGGCGGCGCCGTCCGACAGCGGCGAGCTGTTGCCCGGGGTGACGCTCCCCTTCGCCGCGAAGGCCGGCTTCAGCCCCGCGAGCGCCTCCGCCGTGGTCTCCTTGCGGATCAGCTCGTCGGTGCGGAAGTCGAAGGTCACGCGCTGGCCGCTCTCGTAGCGCACGCCCTTCACGGTGACGATCTCGTCCTCGAAGCGCCCGGCCGCGCGCGCCGCCGCCGCCTTCTGGTGGCTCTTCAGCGCGAACGCGTCCTGGTCGGCGCGGCTCACCTGGAACTTGTTCGCCACGTTCTCCGCGGTGATGCCCATCGGCGTGTACACCGTCGGACAGCGCTCCATCGCCTCCGGCGACGCGCTCAGCTTGTTGCCGGTCATCGGCACCATCGTCATCGACTCGACGCCGCCGGCGACGGCGATGTCGAGCGACCCCATCGCGATGCTGCCCGCCGCGTTCGCGATCGCCTGGAGCCCGCTCGAGCAGAAGCGGTTGATGGTGATCGCGGAGGCGTCCTGCGACATCCCGCCGAGGAGCGACACGACGCGCGCGACGTTGAGCCCCTGCTCGCCTTCCGGCATCGCGCAGCCGAGGACGAGGTCCTCGATGTCCTCCGGCTTCACCTGGGGGACGCGCTTCAGCAGCGCGGCGACGACCTCGCCGGCGAGCTCGTCGGGGCGCTTCTGCGCGAGCGACCCTTTGTGGGCCCGGCCAACGGCCGAGCGGACGGCCTCTGCAATTACGACGTCGACCATGGCGTTCACCTAGTTCCGGAGGGGCTTGTTGTTCATCAGCATGTACTGCATCCGCTCAGCGCTCTTCGGCTCACCGCACAGGCTGACGAACGCCTCGCGCTCGAGCTCGAGGATCTCGTCCTCGGTCACCTCGCGCGCCGCGCCGCCCGCGCCGCCGCAGAGCACCTCGGCGAGCTTGCGCGCGATCTTCGCGTCGTGCTCGCTGGCGTGGCCGCCGGCGACGAGCGTGTCGATCATCATCTGCAGCGTCGCGATCCCGCTCTCGCCCGGGAGCTTGTAGGCGCGCGGCACGGGCGCGTGGTACCCGGCCTCGGCGATCCCGACGGCGCGCGCCTTCACCTCGTGGAGCTGGCGCGCCCGGTCGAACGAGACGCCGTCCGTCTTGCGGAAGAAGCCGAGCGCCTTCGCCTCGTCCGCGCTCGTCGCGACCCTGGCGAGGGCGATGTTCTTGAAGACCTGGGTCACGAGGTCGTACGAGTTCACCGGCACGCCCTCCGGGATCCCCTCGAACGCGCGCCAGAGCATGTTGAGCGTCCCTGCGCCGCCCGGGATCAGCCCGACGCCGACCTCCACGAGCCCCGCGTACGTCTCGGCCGCGGCCTGCACCGCGTCGCAGGCGAAGCAGAGCTCGAGCCCGCCGCCCAGGGTCATCCCGTAGGGCGCGGCCACGACCGGGACGCTCGCGTACTTCAGCCGCTGCGTCGCGTCCTGGTACGCCTTCGCCATTTTGCGGATCGCGTCCCAGTCCTTGTTGCCCGCGGCCATCGCCACGAGGAACAGGTTGGCGCCGACGCAGAAGTGCTCGCCCTGGTTGAAGACGACGAGCGCGCGGAAGTCCTGCTCGGCCTTCTCGGCGGCGAGCGAGAGCATCCCGACCGACTCCGGATCGAGGCTGTTCGCCTTGGTCTTGAAGGTGACGCCGAGCACCCCGTCGCCGAGGTCCCACGCCTCGGCGCCGTCGTTGGCGAGCACGGCCTTCGCGCCGCGGCGCGCGCCGGCGAGCGTGACGTTCCGCGGATCGATCGGGCGGGCGACGTACTCTCCCTTGAGCAGATCGAACACCGCCCCGTCGGCGCGGTAGAACGAGGTCGCGCCGCTCTGCTTCATGCGGACGATCGACTCGGGCAGCTGGATGCCGTCCTTCTGCATGCGCTCGACGGTCTCGGCGAAGCCGAGCGCGTCCCAGGTCTGGAAGGGCCCGAGCTCCCAGTTGTACCCCCAGCGCATGGCGTCATCGATGGACACGACGCTGTCGGCGATCTCGCCCACGCGCCGCGCCGTGTACGCGAGCGAGCGGGAGAGCACCTTCCACGCGAACTGCCCTGCCTTGCCCGGGTCGCCGGCGAGCTTCTTCACGCGCGCGGCGGGGTCCTCGATCTTCTCGCACGACCGCGTGGCCTTCTTGATCGCCTCGTCGCCGCCGTGGGGGCGGTACTGGAGCTTCGCCGGGTCGAGCGTCTCGAGCCCTTCCTTTGTCTTGCGGTAGAAGCCGCCCTTGGTCTTGTCGCCGAGGAGCTTCGCCTCGATCATGCTGCGGATGTAGGCGGGCACCTTGAAGACCTCGCGGTCCTCGTCGCGCTCGAGCGCCGAGTGACAGTTCTCGGCGACGTGGGCGAAGGTGTCGAGCCCGACGATATCGCCTGTCCTGAAGCTCGCGCTCTTCGGGTGCGCCATGGCGACGCCGGTGATGGCGTCGACGTCCTCGGGCGCGAGGCCCTCCTCGATCATGAGGTGGATGGCGGTGAGCATCGCGTGGGTGCCGATGCGATTGCCGACGAAGTTCGGGGTGTCCTTGCCGAAGACGATGCCCTTGCCGAGCACGTCCTCGCCGAGCTTCCGCACGCGGGCGACGACGGCCGGGTCGGTGTCGGGTCCGGTGACGAGCTCGAGGAGCTTCATGTACCGGACCGGGTTGAAGAAGTGCATGACGAGGAATCGCTTGCGGAAGTCCGCGGAGCGCCCCTGCATCATCTCCTCGATGCGCAGCCCGGAGGTGTTCGACGCCGCGATCGCGTCCGGCCGCATGACCTGTTCCAGGCGGGCGAAGAGGGCGCGCTTCGGCTCCATCTTCTCGATGATCGCCTCGATAACGAGGTCGCATTGGGCGAGCTCGGCGAAGTGATCTTCCGTGTTGCCGGTGCGCACGAGGCGGGCGTGGGACGGGTGGAAGAAGGCGGCGGGCTTGGCCTTGAGGGCCTTCTCGAGCCCGCCTGCGGCGAACCGGCTCCTGGCGGCCGGGTCCTTCCGTTCGGCGTCGCTGAGGTTCGGGGGCACGATATCGAGGAGCAGGACCTCGATGCCGGCGTTCGCGAAGTGGGCGGCGATGCCGCTGCCCATGACGCCCGCGCCGATGACGCCCGCGCGGCGGATTGGTTTTGTCATGCAGAGCCTCCGAGATGAATGGGGCGCAAACCATTGGCGCAAAGGGCGCCGAGCGCAAGCGTATCCGGGGAGGACGGCCGCCGGGGTGAGCGGGAGAGGATGTGTGCTGACGATTGTCCAGACCGTCCGTCTGTGGTGCGCTGTGGTGCGAGCGACCTCAGGCGTTGCCGCCGGCGTTGCCTCTGGCGTTGCCTCTGGCGATGCCAGACGGGCTGGAGCGCTGTGATTCCGCTCTCAGTGCCAGGCCTGGGCGGACTGCACGGGTTGTCCTGTGCGGTCGTGCTCGGCCAGGAGGCGCTTCGAGATCTCGACGCACTGGGTGCAGGAGGCGAAGCGCGACCGGTGCAGGCACTGGATCCATGTCGCTGTCCCTTGCACCCCGAACTCCACCGCATCGAGGTGTTTGCCGCAGGCGACGCAGTGGATGTGTTGATGCTCGTGCTGCTGCGCCGCCGGGCGCGCCGGCGCGAGCGCCTTCCGCTCGCGCTTGGTCAGTCGCTTTTCTCGCTTCATGATCTCCTCGGGGACGGGGGTGGCCGCACGGATCGTGCTGGCGCGGCTCACGCTATCATGCGTCGCGCGGCGCGGGCGCCTGCGGGCTGCGCGGGGTCGGCGGCCGCGCCGGCGTGCGCGGCTTGACATCCTTCGAATGCTGTGCGTGCCAGGCCGGCGCGGAGCGCCTCTCCGCGCCGCCGTTGCTCTCGCGGGCGTGCAAGCCCGTCCCGGTCCTCCCTGGGCGCCACGAGGAGCCGGGGTGCATCCCCGAGTGCCGTCCGTGCGACGAGTGCGGCGAGGACAGGCCGGCGGAGTGCTCGGGGGAGCCCGAGCCGTCAGGGGGTTGCGAGAGCGACGCGGCGTGCCCGGGTCCGCCGGATGCGCGGGGCGGCGCGGGGCGGTGCGTGGACGGCGCGTGCGAGGTCGAGATCGCGGTGGAACCGCTGGCCTCGCAGCTCCGCGGCGACTGCAAGCAGGACGAGTGTACGAAGGACGGCCGGGTGGTCAGTGTGACGGCGTACGACGTCTACAACGATGGGAACGAGTGCACGAACGACCTCTGCGATTACGAGACGCCGATCAATGCGCAGCTCACCGGCGTGCTCTGCCCCCTCTCGGGGGCGGGGCGCTGTCATGAGGCGCAGTGTGTCGAGTGCATTGATAGCGATCCGACGAT
>JAICEP010000331.1 GCA_025924095.1 Sorangium sp. | reverse complement strand
GAGGTCATCGCGGTCTACGACTTCGGCGGCGGCACGTTCGACATCTCGATCCGCGAGGTCGGCGACAACGTGGTGCAGGTCATCTCGACGAACCGCGACACGCACCACGGCGGCGACGACGTCGACCACCTCGTGATGGACTGGCTCGCGGCCGAGTTCAAGAAGGACACGGGCATCGACGTCTCGAACGACAAGATGGTCGTGCAGCGGCTCAAGGACGCCGCGGAGCAGGCGAAGATCGAGCTGTCGAACGTGCAGGAGACGACGATCAACCTGCCGTTCTTGACCGCGGACGCCTCGGGGCCGAAGCACCTCCAGAAGCAGCTCACCCGGGCGAAGCTCGAGCAGATGATCCGGCCGCTCATCGACCGCACGCTCGAGCCGACCCGCAAGGCGCTCGCCGACGCGAAGAAGACGCCGCAGCAGATCGACGAGATCGTCCTCGTCGGCGGCTCGACCCGCACCCCGCTCGTCCAGGAGACGGTCAAGAAGTTCTTCGGCAAGGAGCCGCACAAGGGCGTGAACCCGGACGAGGTCGTGGCCGTCGGCGCCGCGGTCCAGGCGGGCGTGCTCTCGGGCGAAGTGAAGGACCTCGTGCTGCTCGACGTCACGCCGCTCTCGCTCGGCGTCGAGACGCTCGGCGGCGTGATGACCGTGATGATCTCGAGGAACACCACGATCCCGACGCAGAAGAAGGAGATCTTCTCGACCGCGACCGACAGCCAGCCGAGCGTCGAGGTCCACGTCCTCCAGGGCGAGCGCACCGAGGCCCGCTACAACCGGACCCTGGGCCGCTTCCACCTGGAAGGGATCATGCCGGCGCCCCGCGGCGTGCCGAAGATCGAGGTGACGTTCGACATCGACGCGAACGGCATCCTGTCGGTGCACGCCAAGGACACCGCCACCGGCAAGGATCAGCGCATCACCATCACGGCGTCGGGCGGCCTCAAGGAGGACGAGATCAACCGGATGGTCAGCGAGGCGGCGTCGCACGAGGCCGAGGACAAGCGGCGCCGCGAGGAGATCGAGCGGCGCAACAAGCTCGACAACCTCTGTTACACGCTGGAGAAGACGATCAGCGAGAACAAGGACAAGCTGCCGGAGGGCGACGTCTCGGCGCTGAACGGGATCATCGCCGAGGGCCGGTCGGCCATCGAGAAGCAGGACGACGCGGCCGTGACGGTGGCGCTGGAGCGGCTCGAGAAGGAGGCGCACCGGATCGCGAGCGTCATGTACGAGAAGGCCGGCCCGCCGCAGGACGGCGGGGGCGCCGCGCCCGGCGCTCCGGGAGGCCAGCCGCCGCCCCCGCCCGCCGGCGGCAAGGGGAAGGATTCGGTCATCGACGCGGAGTTCGAAGAGTCGAACTGATCGCCGCGAGGTGAGCCCCTCCTCGAGGGGCGTAACTGACGCAACGAGCAACGAGCGCGGCTTCGTCCGCGCTCGTTTGCATTTGCCTTCCGCGCCTCGAGCCCGCGAGGTCGGCGCGGACCGCCGTAACTCCCCCGCCGCGCTCTCCTTGGGCGTCGACTCGGATGTCAGGGAGCCGTATAACCGGCGCTCATGCGAACCCTCCTGCCGCTCGCCACCCTGGTCCTGATGGCCGGTCCCGTCGCCTGTGGGCCGTCCCCCACGCCTGCCGCGCCGACAGGAGGACAGGGAGAGGTCAAGGCCGGACCTCCCCAGGCCGCGAGCCCCGCGTTCGATCTATCCCCCGTCGCCGAGCCCGCCGACATCGTGGGCGTGCTCCGCTGGAGCAGCCCGGCGGCCACGCTGTCGAGCATCGCCACCTGCGCCGGGCTGCCGCCGGCGCTCGCCGAGGCGGGCGCGCAGGGGCTCTCCGCGGGCGTCCTGAGCGAGCTCGTGAGCCCCTCCATCGACACGAACCAGCTCGCCGCGGTGCTCGCGCTCGACGCGCCGGTGCACCTCATCGTCGCGCTCGACGACAGCTCGAAGCGGGGCAACCCGGTCGCTGCCGTGTCGCTCGGGCTCACGTCGCTGGAGCGGGCCAGGGGCGCGCTCGAGGCCGGCGCCACCCTCACCGAGGTGAAGCCGGGCATGTGGAAGATCGGCGGCAAGGAGCGCGCGTCCTCGAGCTGCTTCCTCGCCGCGTCCGCGGGCTCGACGCCGGCGCGGCTCCTCTGCGGCGAGCGGGACCGGGATGTGACGACCCTCGGGCCTTACCTCGCGCGCACGCTGCCGACGCTCGCGCCCGGGGCGCGCGACATCCACGGCGAGGTCCGCTTCGTCCCGCTCAGCACGAAGTACGGCGACATGGCCAAGCAGCAGCTCGGCGGGCTCCCGATCCTCGCGCAGAGCCAGCTCTCGATCGGGCAGCCCCAGTTCGACCGGGCGCTCACCGACGCGACCGCCGCCGTCCAGGAGGAGATCGAGGCGCTGATCAACGACGCGAACAGGGCGGTCGTCGATCTCCAGGTCGACAACCAGTCCTGCGTGAACCTCACGGCGGCCCTGGAGCTGCGGGGCAAGTCGTCGTGGCTGGCGCAGACGATGGCCGACGGCGCGAACCGCGCCGGGCCCGCGCCGGCGCTCTACTGGCGCGTGCCGAAGGACAGCCACGGCGCCTTCTTCGACCAGGGCTACGACCCGGCGCACTACGGCGGCATCCTGAAGACGCTGCGCGCGATGCTCGAGGGGTGGCTCGAGAAGGAGAAGATCGGCAAGCCCGCCGATCGCAAGGCGCTCGCCGACATCCTCTCGCTGCCGATCAACCAGGCGCCCGGCGTGTCCGCCCACGGGTACTTCGACGCGCCGCCTGCCGCCGCGAAGGCCGGGAAGCCGTCGCCGAACCAGGTGTTCGACAGCATGATGGGCGGCCTCGTCGGCTGGAACCTGTTCGGGTTCGAGGAGGCGCCCGACACGCACATCAAGTACCTGAAGAACGTCGTCACCGCCTACAACACGCCCGCGCTGCGCAAGCGGCTCCCGGAGCTCGACATCGATTTGAAGGAGCTGCCGACGGTCAAGACCGTGCAGGCGCCGAAGGAGCTCGGGACGAAGTCGCTCGCCGTCGAGATCCAGATCACCAACGAGCTGCCGTCGCTCGACGCCGACGCGGAGCCGGCGCCCTCCGGCAAGGCCAAGCCGAAGCCCAAGATGACGGTGACGCTGCACCTCTTCCTCATGGGTGAAGAGAAGACGACGTGGATCGCGTTCGGGCACGACAAGCGTGAGCTGCTGAGGCGGCTCGCCATGGTGAAAGCGGGCGCCCCCGACACCGAGACGCTCGCGTCGCGCCCGGGGCTAGAGAAGCTGAAGACCGGGAAGTTCGTCTCGGGTGGATTCTCGACGCTCGCCCCGATCACCCGCACGCTCCAGAGCGTGCTCGCGACGATGGACAGTCCCGGCGCGGCGCCGGTCGTGCTGCCCCCGGAAGCCCGGCGGTTCGGCGAAGCGCTGGCAAAGCTCCCCCACAAAGGGGAAGGGCTGATGTTCCTCACGACGCACGACCAGGGCGGCGCCGCGCCGCGCGCCGAGCTCTCGATCAACGTGTCGAAGCCCGTGATCGAGGACATCGGCGCGCTCCTCGCCGCGGGGCTCCAGATGGCCGGCATCACGAAGCCATAAGCCTCCGGATGCGCTATCACAGGCAGGAGCGCAGCCCAGCCCAGCACGGCCGCTCCTGCTCGGTCGTGTCCTCTGGACCACGCGCGCAGCGCGTGCGTCGTCCGCCCACGTTCAAGACCGGTACGCGAATTGCCCAGCTGCTTGAAGAGATGAGAGGAAACCAATGAACAACCGTGAAGGTGCGAGTCGCGACGGAACCAGCCCGGAGCGGCCGGAGACGTCCGAGAACACCACGGCGGCAGCCCCCATGCCGAAGCCGCCCGTGCGCCGCGCGGCGCCCGATACGGACGACTCCGATCTGCCCGAGCTGGCACCGGAGCAGCTCAGCGAGCTCAAGCAGGCGCTCGAGGAGCGCCGGGCAAGCCTCGTCGCCAACATCGATGAGCGGCAGCACGCGGAGCGCGACGTCTCGCGAGAGGTAGGCGACGAGATGGACGAGGCCAACGCCGAGGGCGCGACCTCGCTGACATCGAAGCTCCTGGAGCGCGATGTCCGGGTGCTCGCGGAGATCGACCGCGCGCTCGTCAAGATCAAGGAAGGGACCTACGGGATGTGCGAGGGCACCGGCGAGCCCATCGGTTATCGCCGCCTCAAGCTGCGCCCGTGGGCGCGCTACAGCGTCGCCTACCAGGAACAGATCGAGCGCGAGGAGCGGACCGGCGGCGGCTCCTGAGCCCGCCCTGCCAGCGCACGTCCCGCGCCGCGTCAACGCGGGTCGCGGGACGTGCGGCAGACGCTAGCTAGCGGAAGCGCGCGTCAAGCGGAGCGCTCGAGCTCGTACCGAGCGCCTTCGTCCACGCGATCACCGGCGCGCGCCAGTCAAGACCCGTCCAGCGCGGCGAGGGATCCTGGGCCTGGAAGCGAAAGCCGTCCCCGCCGTAGTAGAGAAAATCGATCGTCGCGACGGTGTAGCGGCGGTCCTCGTCGAGCAAGCGCCCATCGGACAGGGCATAGCGACCGCCGACCGACGGCGATAGGCCGACGAGCACCGCATCGCGGTGGCGGAGCGTCTCCAGGATATCGCTGCCCCGGAGCGAGCAGATGACCAGCTTGTTGTCGAACGGGAGGACGGAAAATACCGTTGCTTTCGTGATCGGTCCCCTGGGGAGGGCCTGCCGGATACCGTCCTTGTTCAGGATCGCGAGGTCGACCCCGAGCTGATCGCGCCACGCCCCTGCGATCCAGCGCTGGATCTCGGCGGAGTCGCGCTCCATTCCGTCGCTTGAATACCCGATCTGCTCGCCGAGCGCGGCGTCCAGCGCGCGCTGCCAGCCTGCGGTGGCCTTGACGAGCGCCTCATCGGGCGGGACCGCGGGCGCGCCCACCGGGTGGGCCACGTCGACCACCTCCGTGGAGGCTGACACCACGCGCTGCTGCAGCGGACGACGCGGATCGATCTCGAGCGAGACACGGGCGTAGCTGCGCATCCGCCAGCCGGGGTTGACGAGCGGGACGCCGCCCACGCGCAGCTCGGCCTTCCTGTGGCAGTGCCCGGCGCCGACGAACGACAGGCGCCACTCGGGGTGACGCGCGAGGATCGGCTCGAGCACGTCCTGGCACTCGTGGGCGACGAGCACGAGCGCGTCCGGCTCGGCGCGCCACGCCTCGGGGATGGCGCGCGCGAGCGCCGCCTCCTCGCCCTGAAAATCGATGCCTTCGAAGCGGCTCGCCGTCGCGGCCTCGCGGGTGCGCGCCGTCGCCAGGCCGACGACGCCGATGCGCAGGCCGCGCCGCTCGAACACGGCGAAGGAAGGCAGCGCGAAGGCGGAGAGCGCTGGATCCGTCACGCGCAGGTTCGCCGCCAGGTAGGTGGCCCGGGACCGTGTCCTGTTCTGGAGGAAGGCGTCCCTGCCGAAATCGAACTCATGATTTCCGAAGGCCGACGCGGCGTAGCCCATGCGCGCCATCGCATCGGCCATCGGCGCCCCCATGAAATAGGAAGAGATCGCGGGGCCGGTCCAGTTGTCGCCGCCGGAGAGCGCGAGCGTCGACGGGTCCTGGCAGGCGGGCAACGGAGGGAGGCGAGGCGACGCCCCGGGCGCCGGGGCAGCGCAGTGGCCCTCGCGCGAGATCCACACGGCCAGCATCTCGGCTGCGCCGCCGAGCACCGTGTTCTTCTCGGTCGTGGGCAGGAGCCACCCGTGCTCGTCGGTCGTGTAGAGAAGGGTGATCGCCGCCGGAGCGCGCTCGGCCGGAGCCGGCGCCCTCGCGGCGGCCGTCGTCGCGTCCCTCGGGTCGCACGCGGCCAGGGACAGGAGCGCGTGCGCGCCGAGCGAGAGCGCGACGATCCCGCTCGCTGCGCTGGATCGTCGCGCCGCCGGCGCAGCGCTCACGGCCATCGACCCGGCTCCGCGCGGCGAAGCACCTCAGCCGCCCATCCGCTGGATGAACGGGACGATGCGCTCGACGAAGGGCTGCTTGTGGTAGCGATCGAACTCCGCCCAGGTGCAGAGCGTGCGGGGATCCTTCACGCGATCGACGAAGAGCACGCCGTCGACGTGGTCCTTCTCGTGCTGGAAGGTGCCCGCCGACAGCCCGCGCACGACGCGATCGATCGGCTTCCCGTCGCGATCCAGGCCGGTCAGCCGGATCTCGGTGGTGCGATCGACGACGCCCCTCAGGTTCGGGACGCTCAGGCACCCTTCGTAGTTCTCGAACGTCTCCTGTGTGAGCGGCTCGATCGCCGGATTGACCACGATCGTGAGCGGGATGTTCGGCTTGTACGGATACCGCGGGTTGTTCTGGACCTCGACCGCGAAGATCCGCACCGGCGCGTGGACCTGCGTGGCGGCGATGCCCGCGCCGTTCGCGTCGCGCATCGTCTCGACCAGGTCGTCGATGAACGCCTGCATGGCAGGAGAGGAGAGCTCTTCCGGCGTGACCTCGCGCGCTCGCTGCCTGAGAACGGGGTTGCCGATGTGGGCGATTTTCAGGAGCGTCACGCCGCGATCGTACCATGCGCGCGCGCCGGCGACCCGGCCTGCGACCGCCTCCGTTCACGCGCCCGGCCATGCGGCGCGCGGCAGCGTCGGCTATGGAGAGGGGGCCATGCACGACTTCCCCGACGAGCCGCACGTCCCCGCGCAGCAGCAGGCGACCGCCGTCATGCACCTCCGCTTCGAAGACGTCAGCCAGAGCGGACGGGTGATGCTGGACGCGCTGCCGCACGGCCTCGGACCCGCGGTCTGGGTGAAGCTCATGCGAGCGAGCCCCATCGAGGCGCTGATGACCACGCAGGGGATCATCCCGATCCTCACCCGCCTCATCATCGAGGGCGGCGACGGCCCGATCGCGGCGCGGGAGCCGCTGCAGCTCGAGGGCCGCTACCAGCTCGCGCGCACGGAGGACGCCGCGTCCGAGGTGAACCGGCTGATCCTGGCCATGTGGCTCTCGGCCACCGCGCGCCGCAGCCGGACCTACGGCCCGCCGCCGCCCGGCGCCGGCGAGCCGATCCAGGTCGGCCGCGTGTTCGCGGAGCACGTCTTCACGCGGCCCTTCGCCGAGCCCGGGGCGCGCAAGGTGCTGCGCTTCGACTCGCCGGATCTGCCGCCGGTGCCCCCGGAGCGCTACGCGTGGCGCGCGCCGGAGGCGCTGATGGTCCTGCCGGCGGGCGCGGAGCCGTTCGACGCGGAGCCGACCCTGGATCCGGTCTCCGTCGCGTTCGGCCTGGATCACACGGACGGGAACCAGCACGTGAACTCGCTCGTGTACCCGCGGCTCTTCGCGGAGGCCGCGCTCCGTCGCCTCGCGGCGCACGGGCACAGCACGGCGGTGCTCGCCCGCAGGGTGGAGGTCGCCTACCGCAAGCCGTGCTTCGCGGGCGCGCGGGCGAGGATCGTGCTGCGCACGTTCGCGATCGACGGCGCGCTCGGCGCGCTCGGCGCGTTCGTGCCGGATCCGCCGGAAGACGCCGCGAGCGCAGCCCCCGACGCGCGCGCCTACTGCACCCTCCGCACGCTGTTCCAGGGCTGAGCGGGCCCTCGGGCGAGCGCGCCGCCGCCTCGAAAGAGAGCGGCCTGCGCGCGGCCACCGGGCGCGCTACGCGCTTACCGGGCGGGGGAGGCCGGCGCGGTCGGCGATCTCGTCGTGGAAGGCGCGGAACGTCGACTCCTGCGGCCACGAGGGCGCGTCGGCGAGGAGCTCTCCGACGCGGGTGAGCTCGCCCTCGTCGATGGCGATGACGGCGGCGGCGTAGCGCATGGCCCAGAAGACGAGCGGGCTGGCCTCGCTCGCGCGCTCCAGCAGCGCGCGATCACCCGGCACGCTCGTGTGCGCGAAGGCGCGGGCGAGCGCGCCGGCAGCCACCCGCAAGGTGACCACCCGGTCGCGGAACGGAGCGCTGACCTTCGGGGGCGGGAGGCGCTCCAGGCGACCGGCCCGATCGAGGGCCGTGTCGAGATCGCCTTCGAACGTGCAGAGGAGCGTGTCCAGGAAGAGCCGGTGCTCCAGGGCCGCCTCCCACGCCGGCCCCCGCTCGGCAGCCGCCATGGCCGCCCGCGCCTTCTCGACCCAGCCGTAGGCAGCGAACGCCGTCGCCGTCATGAGCGGAGCCATCGTGGCGGGGTGCGGGATGCGGTGGAGCGTCGGCGACCAGCGCTGCAGCACCGAGCCCACATCGCCCGAGCGGAGCAGCCTGCGCAGCTTGCGGCGAGCGAGCCAGCGGGCCGCAGCGAACGCGAGGACCACGCTCAGCACCGCCGTCATGATCACCGGCTGCTGCCAGGCGAACTGGAGCGCGGCCGCCGCCAGCGCTGCAGAGCCGGTGAAGAGCAGCACCGAGATCAGCCGGCTGCCCCGTCCCTCGTCCTCGGAATCGAACGGATCCACGACACTTCCAAGCGTACGGGGCTTCCCGTACGAGGCAAGTCCCGTACGACGCCCGCTC
>JAICEP010000330.1 GCA_025924095.1 Sorangium sp. | reverse complement strand
GGCCCTGCAGGATGAGCCCGGGCGCTCCTGTCGTGGTGCTCGATGGCGTGCGCGCGCGCGACGGCGCCGGCGAAGAGGGGCGCCCTCGGGGGGGCCTCTCGGGCCTGTCCTTGGCGCTCGGCCCGGGCGTGCACGCGGTCCTCGGCGCTCCGGAGGACGGGACGCTGGCCCTCGCCGAGGTGCTCGCCGGGCGCGCCGCGCCCCTCGCCGGCCGCGTCCTCGTGGCGGGGCGCGACCCGTTCCGGAGCGCGGCGACGCGGGCGCGGATCGGCGTGCTCTCCATCGCCCCGGAGCTGCCCGACGGCGCGTCGGTCGCCTCCTGCATGTCCGTGGCGCTCCGGGCCCGCGGCGCGCCCGCGAGCAGCGCCGCGGCGTTGCTCGAGCCGCTCGGCCTCGCGCCGCTCCTCGCCCGCCGCAGGGCTTCGCTGAGCTTCGCCGAGGCCCGGGCGATCGAGCTGTCGCTCGCCCTGGGGGTGCCCCAGCCGCTCCTGCTCTGCCTCGTCGAGCCGTTCGCCGACGTCGCCGTGCCGTCGCCGGCGCCGGTCCGCGAGCGCCTGCGCGCGCTCGCGGCGGACGGCGCCTGCGTCGTGCTCATCACGTCCTCGACGGTGGACGCGAGCGCCCTCGCGGATCGCATCCACGTGCTCGATCGCGGCGTCGTCGCCCGGACCGAGCCCGGCGACGGCGAGCGCCTCGCCGGCGCCCCGAGCTCGGCCGCGCCCGGCGCCGGGGGGGCCGAGGTCGAGCTCCACGTGCTGGTCCATGAGCGGGCGCCCGGCGCGCCCGGCGCTCGCGCGCTCGCCGCCGCGTTCGCGGGCTCTCCCGCCGTCCGCGCGGGCGCGTGGGAGCAGGGGCCGGTCGAGGCGTCCTCGACGCTGCGGATCCGGGCTGCGGACCGGGAGGCGGCGGCGCTCGCGATCCTGGATGCGGCTGCCCGGGAGGACGTCACGCTGATCGCGATCTCTTCCCCGGCCCCGTCGCTGCACGACGTGCGGGCTGCGACCGCGCTGCATCTGGCCGCCGTTCGCCCGGCCCGGCCCTTCGGCGCGGCTGTGGGTGCCGGCGCTGCGCCGCTGCCCGGCGCGCCGCCCCAGGGGCCGGTCGCCGTTGCGGCGTTCGACGCGCCGGCGCCACCCGGCCAGGAGCCGCCCGGCCTGCCGCTGCTCAGCCCGATCCCGCCCGGCGCAGCGCCCGCAGACATGCAGCCGGCGGCGCCCGGCGGCACCGCTTCTGGCGGACAGATCGGGTCCGACGCGCCGGTGACGGACGGCTCGCCGCACGCGACGGGGACAGGACGCCAGCATGAGAGGTGAGAGCGCCCCGGTCGAAGCAGCGCAGCCTGTGCCTCCTGCGGCGGGGGGCTCCGAGCGGAGGACGCCCGCGCTGGTGGGCGTCCGGCTCGGGATGGAGATGGCCCTGAGCCGCCTCCGCGCGCGGCGTCCGCTGCTGGCGCTCGGGCTCGGCGTCGCGCTCGCCGCCGCGGCGGCGGTCATCGAGGTCGCTTTCGGGTCTTCCGGGGCCGTCGATCGGGCGCTGCTCGCCACGTTCCGCGTCGTCACGCCGATCACGATCTTCGCCCTCGCCGCAGACGCCGCCGATCGGACCGCGCTGCGTGACGCGGCCTGGCCGGCGGCCCGCTTCGGCGCTTCCTCCCACCATGTCGCGCTCGGCATCGCTCTGGCCACAGCCCTCACCGCCGCTCTGGTGGGCGCGTTGCTCGCCGTCGTCGTCGTCGCGGCCGCCTGGGGCCCCGGCGCTGCGCCGTTTATCCGAGACATGCTCCTCAGTGGGTGGATCGGCGCGCTCACCGGCGCCGCCTATGCTGGCTGGTTCTCGCTCGGCGCGACGTTTCTCCGGCGCGGCCTCGGCCGCTTCGTGCCGCTCGCGGCCGACTTCCTGTTCGGGGGCTCGGCCGGGGTGGTCGGCGCGCTGATGCCGCGGGGCAATGCCGTGAACCTCCTCGGCGGTCCCTCGCCGCTCGGGCTCGGGCAGCCGGCGAGCGCCGGCTTGCTCGCGCTGAGCGCCGTTCTTCTCGTGCTCGCCGCGTCCGCTCGCTGCAGGGAGTAGCGTTGTGGGCCGGGGCGGCGAGGGCGTTCGGTCCAGCTTGCCGCGACCGGCCGCTCGACTTCCTTCCCGAGCGCGAGGTCATCGGCGATGCAAGAGGGATGGCTTCATCCGCTCGTTCACGTACTCTTCAAGGAATGACTCACGAGGACGACGACGCCACCAAGGCGATCAATACGCCTCGATCGGTCCTGCTTGTCGGCTCGGCGGAGGCGCTCGCGGCGCGCTGCAGGGGGATGTGCCTGCGGGCCCGCGTCATGCTCATCGTCGAGAGCGACCTCGCGGCGCTGACGAACACGGCCGTGGAGCGGAAGCCGCTCGCGCTCCTGTTCCCCGACGACATCTACGCCTTCGACAGCGCGGAGTTCGACGCGCTGGCGCGCGACGTCCAGGCCGCGGTGGTGACCCTGGAGCCCGGCGTCACGGACGAGGTCATCGAGGCGCGGCTCGCCGAGGCGCTGCTCCGCGCCGAGCTCCTCCGGCAGCCCGAGCCTCAATCGAGCCGCTACGTGCTCGTCCCTGACGGACCACGCCGCTCCAAGCGCCGCTGATCGTGGCGGCCTTCGTCCTCCGGCTCCCCCGCATGGTGACAAGGATCCCCGCCCCGTGAACGAGCTGCACCTCGATCCTGCCGCGTCCCGTCTGACGATCCGCACCCGCGCCGTCGGGATGCTCGCGCGCCTCGCGCACGACCTCGAGATCACCGCGTCGGAGCTGCGCGGTCGGGCGCGGCTCGACGGCGATGCATGGACGGCCGAGCTCGAGATCCGCGTGGCCGGCCTCTGCGTCGCGGGGGTGCTTCGCGGCGATCGCCTCGACCCGGACGCGCTCTCGTCCGGGGATCGTCGCGACATCGAGCGCCGCATCCAGGGCGAGGTGCTCCGGGGCACGGAGGTCGTGGAGGTTCGCGCCTCGGGGGTCGCGCGCGATCGCGCCGACGTGCGCGTGCAGAGCGCCTCGGGGAGCGCCGCGCTGACGGCGCGCCTGTCCTCGCGTGATCGCGGCGAGGGGGCCGTCGGCGTGACGGGGGGCTGTCAGCTCTCGCTGGCTGCGCTCGGCGTGCGCGAGGTCAAGGGGCCGCTCGGCGCCTTCAAGGTGCGGGACGAGCTCGAGGTCCTCTTCGACCTCACTCTGCGGCCGGCGGGCTAGGCGGTTCGGACGGGAGCTCGGGGGCCGCCTCGCCGCGCGAGCACGCCCCGTGGACCTGGTAGGGCTTGCCGGAGAGGCGCTTGGCGAGCGAGGCCCCGCGCCAGGCGACGTACGCCTTGTTGAACTCGAGCACCTGATCGGCGGCGAAGTAGGGGTTCTTCGTCTTGCCCAGCGTGACGAGCGTGAGCACCTGCTCCGCGACGCTCACGGGGCAGCCCTCGAGCCGGATGACGCGCTCGTTCCGGGCCATCGCGAGCTTGGTCGTCACCTTCACCATCTTCGCCAGCACGTCGTCGTGCTTCGCGGTGTAGGGGTCCCGCGCGCTCCGCTCCCGGTACAGGCTGTCGATGCTGACCAGCTGATCGCCGATCTTGCCCTTGTACGTCGCGCAGTCGCCGATGAAGACCACCTTCTCGCCCGGCTTGGCGTCGATGGGGCCCTCGTAGGCGCCGAACACCACGTGCATCCGCGGCATCTTCGCGTCGCACTCCTTGTCGTACTCGCGCAGGATCTCGATCGCCTCCTCGATGGCGCCCGGGCAGCCGCCCCAGCAGTAGTCGGTGCGCTCGGGCTCGGGCGGCGAGCCTGCGTAGGCGGTGATGTTGGTGC
The DNA here is from genome assembly GCA_025924095.1 of Sorangium sp. Taxonomy (GTDB): domain Bacteria; phylum Myxococcota_A; class Polyangia; order Polyangiales; family Polyangiaceae; genus Sorangium. Next base: position 4,654 of record JAICEP010000330.1, on the reverse strand, counting down.
CCTCGAAGTACTTCTCGACGCGGACGAGGCCCACCTTGAACCCCTTGGCCTTCTGCTTCGCCTCCTCGAGCGTCACGTCCCCGGTGATCTCGATCTCGCCGAGGTTCATCGGGCCGAAGCCGCGCTCCGAGGCCAGGCGGATGTGCTCGACGCTCCTCGGATCGACGCCGATGATCTGGCAGCAGACCGCGTCGAACGCGACCTGGTTGTTCCCCATGAGAATGAGGCCCAGGTCGAACGGCGACGGCGTGAGCATCCGGCCCTCGCCGGCGGTGATGGCGTCGATCGCGATGAACTGCGGCTGCACGATGTACTGGAGGTCGGCGACCTTCTCGTTCAGCCGGTGGTCGTGATCGATGAGCCGGTGCCGATCGTCCTGGATCCCGATGTAGTTCTTCATCGAGAAGGTCACGGTGGTCCAGGGGTGCGATTTGAACTTGGGGCAGTTCACGAAGAAGTCGGCCTTCGCGACGGGCTCCGGCGTGAACACGTAGTCGCGCAGCCGGCCCTCGTGCGTGAGCCGGATCTCGACCTGCTGCTCTTCCTCGAAGTGGTAGTGCTTGACCCCGGCCCGCCGGAACATCGGGTAGTACCCGGCGCCCTCGTACGTCATGCGGGTCGGGAGCGTGATGCCGCACCGCTCGCCGACCGCGAGCTCGGTCACGCGCCCGTCGTCGCGATCCCTGAGCGCGCCGATCACCCCCTCGACGAACTCGGGCCGCGTATAGGCGTGCGGGAAGTGCGCGCCGGAGGCGACGACGTTCGGCTTGATGAGCGTCCGGCCCCGCGGACGGAGAGACAGCTCCTCGAGCCCGCTGCGCACGATGCTGCGGATCTTCTCCACGTCATACGTCGAGCAACGTCGCAAAATTACACGAGGGCGCGACGTGATTTTCATAGACCGTCAGCGTAGGTGTCGCGGTGAATCACCGCAACACCCGCGGCGGACGGCTCGCTCCGCGGTCCGGATCGGCCCGGACGCTCGTCGGCGTGAGCGCGGATCAGCCCGGACGCTCGCCGCCGACGAGCTGCGCGAGCTCGGCGCGGACGTCACGCGTCGCGTCGATGAGCCGGCCTTCGAGCTCATAGATGCGCTCGGCCGGCGCTGGGTCGCTGGGCTCGTGGGGGGAGCGCAGGCGGCACCGGGCCACCTTCAGCCGGATCGCCGTCCCCGTCGACCGGAGCGAGCCCTCGACGCGCGCTCCCGGCGCCGACGATGCGGTGGAGCGGAGCCGCACGCGATCGCCATCGAGCTCGACGAGCTCCGCCTCGCCGCCTTTCGACCAGGTGAGGTGCGAGGTCATTCCGGCCTCCGCGGGCGGGGGCGTTCCTCGCTGCGCGCCGCGCGGGGCGCCGGGCTGCGCCCGCGGTCGCCGCCGCCGCGGGCGCGCTCGATCGCCGCGCGGGCCTCGCGCGCGGCGTCCTTCTCCTTCAGGCTCTCGCGCTTGTCGACGGTCTTCTTCCCCTTCGCGAGGGCGATCTCGGCCTTCACGCGGCCGTTCTTGAAGTAGAGGCGGGTCGCGATCACGGTCATGCCCTCCCGCTCCACGCCCTTGCGGATCGCCTCGATCTCGCTCTCGTGGAGCAGCAGCTTGCGCGGCCGCTTCGCCTCGTGCCCGAAGGCGGCCCCGGACATCATGGGGATGTTGACCCCCTTCAGGAACACCTCCCCGCGCTCGATGGCGCACCAGCTGTCCGTCAGCTCGGCGGCGCCCTCGCGCAGCATCTTCACCTCGCTGCCGAGCAGCACCAACCCCGCCTCGAACCGATCGTCGAGGGTGTAGTCGAACGTCGCGCGCTTGTTGCGCACGATGAGCTTCTCTCCCTCTCGTTCCTTCTCTTTCCCAGCGCGGCTCACGCGGCCGCATAGCGCGCGCGCCGCCGCCTGTCCACCGCCTCACCGCGCGCGGGGCCGGCGGGGGGCGCTCTGCGGCTCGCTCCGCTGCCGGCCCCGCGCGCGGTGAGGCGCCGTCGCTTGACGCCGAGCGCCGCCGCTCGTCCAATGGCTCTATCGAGCGCGACCTGCTGTCGGGCCGGAGGATTCAGTGAATCGCGGACTGCGTTTTTCCGCCTGGCTCGGAGCGATGGTGACGATCTCTGCGCTGACCCCCGCGGTCGGCTGTAGCTGCGCCGCCGATTCGATGATCGAGGCTCCCTACACCGCGAGCAGCGGCGGAACCGGCGGCGCCGGCGGTCAGGGCGCAGCCGTGAGCTCGGGCAGCGGCGGGGAGGGCGGCGGCGGCGGCGAGGGGCAGGGCGGGGCCGCGCACGCTGCGGCGGGCGCGGAGGCGAGCGAGACGGTGACCGCTGGCGAGGTCGCGAAGAGCTCGCGCTACCGGATGGTGTTCACGCTCGGCCAGCCGACGCAGAACCAGGAGGCGTCGACCTCGCCCAAGGTTCGGATGCAGGGGGGGCTCATCGGAGCCAACGGGAGCTTGCAATGAAGAGGATCTGGTGATGAGGACATCGAGGTTCGTGCGGTGCATGATGGCTTCCGCCCTTGCGGCGGGCGCGGTCGCGGGCGCGGGGACCGCGGCTGCGGCGGTGCCGGCGACCATCACCCACCAGGGCCGGCTCTTCGACGAGCGCAACGCGCCCATCAGCGAGACGCTCGATGTCGTCTTCGCCCTCTATGACGATCGCGGCGCGTCGGCCCCCATCTGGAGCGAGGTCCACTCGATCACGTTCGACGACGGCTTCTTCTCGGTGCGCCTCGGTTCGATCACCCCGTTCCAGGGCGCGATCTTCAACGGCGCCGAGCGGTACCTCGGCATCACGGTCGGCGACGACGTCGAGCTGAAGCCGCGTGCGACGGTCGCGAGCGTGCCGTACGCGCTCCTCGCCGGGAACGTGAACGGCGACATCACGCCGACCTCGATCTCGGTGAACACCGAGAGCGGCACCACGGTGCTCATCGACGGGAGCGGGGTCGCCGTGAACGGCGGTCAGGTGATCGACGAGAACGGGCAGTGGGTCGGCTCGCCGACGGGGCTTCAGGGGCCGCAAGGGGTGGATGGCCCCGCCGGGCCGGCCGGTGAGACGGGTCCGGCAGGGCCCACGGGGCCGGCGGGCGCAGCGGGAGCGCAAGGCCCGGTCGGCCCCATGGGACCGGAGGGACCGATGGGTCCGATCGGTCTGATGGGCCCGCAAGGCCCGGTGGGCCCGGAAGGTCCGATGGGCCCCGCCGGACCCCAGGGGCTCGACGGTCCGATCGGCCCCGAGGGCCCCGTCGGGCCGCAAGGACCTCGCGGCGTCACGGGCCCCGCTGGCCCGATCGGGCCACAGGGGGTGGTGCTCTCGCTGATGGTCAGCGGAGTCGGCCCGCACGTCACGCTTCCGGCTGGAAGAGCGGTCGACTTCTTCGGCCCGACGGCCCTGGTGGAGGTCTCGTCGATGAGCCAGTCGATCTACGCGACCGCACATCGGTACCTGGGAGCGGGCACCTCCCCGGCGGACAGCCTCAGCCTGTTCATGTGCTACCAGCAGGTTCATCCTCAGCCGTCCGGCCCGCCGGAGCTCGACGACATCTTGATGGTCGGCCTTGGGTTGAAAGGCGGCCGGGTCCCCGCGAGCACGCGCGTGTCCTTCGGGCTCAGCGCCGTCATCACCGGCCTCAACGCAGGCACCTACAATATCGGGATGTGCGGCATGACCTTCAGCCCGAACTGGACCAGCAACGACTACGGCTATCTCTCGCTCCTCCTCGTCAACGGCGGCTAGCCGCTGTGCTCGGCGGGCGCGCTGGGCAGAGCGGGCAGACCGGAGCGCACGGAGCCTTCCGCCACGTCATCCCGAGCGCGCACCTCGACAAGACACGATAATTCCGCGGTGAAGAACGCAATGCCGCGACGCGCATCCTCTGCGCGCTGTCCACGTACGATCGTCCGCGACGATGGGTGGAAAGGGGGCTAAACACTCGCGGTTTCACGCGGAGCCCGTCCACCCCGGACGCCACCCCGCGGGGCCCACCCTTCAGCGCCTCCCATGCAATCCATCTGTCTCCGCGGCGCCCGCACGCACAACCTCCAGGGCATCGATCTCGATTTCCGGCCCGGCGAGCTCGTGGCCATCGCCGGCGTGTCCGGCGCCGGCAAATCATCGCTCGCGCTCGACACGCTCTACTCCGAGGGACAGCGCCGGTTCGTCGAGAGCTTCAGCCCGTACGCCCGCCAGTTTCTCGAGCGGCTCGAGCGGCCGCCGATCGACGCGCTCGAGCCCGTGGCGGCCGGCGTCGCCGTCGACCGCCGCGCGCCGGTCAAGAGCTCGCGGTCGACCGTCGCCACGATGGCCGATCTCGAGCCGTACTTCTGCGCCCTCTTCGCGCGCGAGGCGGTGCCCGTCTGCCCGTCCTGCGAGGCGCCGGCCGCGCGGACCGATCCCGCACGCGCGGCCGAGCTCGCCGCGAGCCAGCACGAGGGCGCAACCGCGCTCGTCACCTACCCGATCCCCGTCGCGGGCACCGAGCGGTTCCTCGACGTGCGCGAGTCGCTGCTCGCCTCCGGCTACCGGCGCTTGCTCGTCCGCGGCGAGGCGCGCGACCTCGACAGCGTGGCGCCGTCCGAGGCGATGAGCTGCACCGACAAGGTCGAGGTCATCGTCGATCGCGTCCGGGTCGCCGCGCGGGAGCGCCGGCGCCTCGGCGCCGCCATCGAGG
>JAICEP010000329.1 GCA_025924095.1 Sorangium sp. | reverse complement strand
GGCGGCGGCAGCGCGTCGGCCTACAGCGCCTGGCCGCGGAGCCTCCCGCCGGACATCGAGGTGTGCGCCGTCCAGCTGCCAGGGCGCCAGGAGCGGTTCGCGGAGCCGCCCATCACGCAGATCGCGCGGCTCGTCGAGGCGGTGGCCACGGCGATCGAGCCGTATCTGGACGGCCCCTACGCCCTCTTCGGCGCGAGCAAGGGAGCGCTCGTCGCCTTCGAGCTCGCGCGCGAGCTGCGCCGCCGCGGCGCCCCCGCGCCGGAGCACCTGCTCGTCGCGGCGTACCCGGCGCCCCACCTGCCGAACCCGCTCCGCGCGAGGGCGGACGGGGTCGCCTCGCTGCAGACCGAGGACGCCTCGGCGATCGACGCGCTGCGCCGCTTCGGGGTCGTGCCCGAGGCGCTGCTCGATCCCGACGTGCTCCGGCTCGCGCTGCCGGCGCTGCGCGCCGATGCGGAGGTGATCCGTGGCTACGAGCACCAGGAGGAGCCGCCGCTGGCGACCCCTGTTTCGGTGTTCGGCGGGAGCGAGGACGTCGACATCCCTCGCGACGATCTCCTCGGCTGGGCGCGCCACACAGGCGGCGCCTTCGAGCTCCAGGTGCTGCCCGGGCCCCACCTCTTCTTCCTGACCGGCGCGACGCGGCTGCTCCGAGCTGTCGCGCGGTCGCTGGCCGAAGCACCGAGCGCGGCGCTCCTGCCGCGCGCGCCACAGGTCGCGACGGCCGACGAACCGATCGCGATCGTCGGGCTCTCGTGCCGGTTCCCTGGGGGCGCGGGCGATCCCGAGGCTTACTGGCGGCTCTTGCGGGACGGGGTGGACGCGATCCGCGAGGTGCCGGAGGGGCGCTGGGGGCCCTGGGCCTTTGCGGGCCTCCGCCCCGGAGAGCCCTGGGAAGCGGCGGTTCGTCGCGGCGGATTCGTGGACGGGATCGAGCAGTTCGACGCGCGGCGGTTCGGCATCTCCGACGCCGAGGCGGAGCAGATGGACCCGCTGCAGCGGCTGGTGCTGGACCTCTGCTGGGAAGCGCTGGCGCATGCCGGGCAGGCGCCGCTCGGGTCGGCCGGGCGCGCGGGCGGCGTGTTCGTCGGGGCGTGCGGCGGCGAGTACGCCCAGCTGAAGGCGCAGCACGGCGCGGCGATCGACGCCTTCCGGCTGACGGGCGAGAGCGCGAGCCTGCTCGCCGGCCGCGTCTCGCACGTGTTCGGGTGGCGCGGGCCGAGCCTTGTCGTGGACACGGCGTTCTCGTCGTCGCTCATGGCCGTGCACCTCGCGAGCGAGGGCCTGCGGAGGCGCGAGTGCGACGTGGCGCTCGCGTGCGGCGCGCACTGGATCTTGAGCCCGCTCGGGAGCGTGAAGCTCTGGAAGATGGGGGTGCTCTCGCCCGACGCGCGCTGCCGCACGTTCGACGTCGAGGCGAACGGGTTCGTGCGGGGCGAGGGCGGCGGCGCGCTCGTGCTCAAGCGGCTGTCGGACGCGCAGCGCGACGGGGACCGCATCTGGGCGCTGCTCCGGGGCGGGGCTTCGACCCACGACGGCCGTACGGACGGGCTGCTCGCGCCGAGCCCCGAGGCGCAGGAGGCGATGCTGCGGGCGGCGTGGGCGCGCGCGGGCGTGACCCCGGAGCAGATCGGCTACATCGAGGCGCACGGGACGGGCACGAGGGCGGGCGATCGCGCCGAGGCGCGGGCGATCGGGCGCGCGCTGGGCGATGGGCCGGGCGTCCGGTGCGCTGTCGGATCGGTGAAGACCAACCTCGGGCACCTCGAGGCCGCGGCCGGGATGGCGGGCCTGATGAAGGTCGTGCTCTCGCTCGCCCACGAGGAAATCCCCCCGCACCTGCACCTCAGGCAGCTCAACCCGAGCCTCTCGCTGGAGGGCGGGAGGCTCGACGTGCCGACGTCGCGGCGGCCGTGGCCGCGCGGCGGGCAGCGGCGCATCGCGGGCGTGAGCGCCTTCGGGATGAGCGGGACCAACGTGCACGTCGTCGTCGAGGAGGGGCCTCCCGCGGCGCGCGCGGCGGTCTCGACGCTCCCCGACGGGTCGGCGGAGCGCGGCGCGTCGCAGGCGCTCGCGCGGAAGCGGTACCCGGTCCTCGTCATCGAGCGCGGCGCGACGGACGGGGCCCTCGCCGAGCGAGCCCCGGAGCTGACGGGGCGCGCGACGCAGGAGCCCCCGCTTCGAGCGCTGCTGCGCGGGACGGCGGCGCTCGAGCGGCGCCGCGCGCTGCTCGAAGAGGTCGCCGCGTGCGTCGCGCGCCTGGTCCCGGCGCAGGGCGCGCTGGATCCCACGCGGCCGCTGCATGATCTCGGGCTCGACTCGCTCGGCGCGGTGGAGCTGCGCGGCCTGCTCGACCAGCGATCGGGCCTCACGAGCTCGGACACGCTGCTCTTCAGCTATCCGTCGATCCAGGCGCTCGCCGGCTACCTCGACACGGCGCTCCAGGAGGACCTCGATCCGCGCGACGACGCCGTGGCCTCGAGCCCCGCGCCGCTCCCGCGGCCTTCGAGCGCGGCCGCGCCGCTCGGACATGCCGAGGAGCCGATCGCCATCGTCGGGCTCGCGTGCCGGTTCCCCGGCGGCGCGGACGATCCGGGGGCGTTCTGGGAGCTCCTCCGCGAGGGGCGGGACGCGGTGACCGAGATCCCTGCGGGCCGCTGGGACGTCGAGGCCTTCTACGACCCGTCCCCGGACGTGCCCGGCAGGATGTACACGCGGAGCGGCGCGTTCCTGCGCGACGTCGATCGGTTCGACGCGGGCTTCTTCGGGATCTCGCCGCGCGAGGCCGAGGAGATGGACCCACAGCAGCGCATCCTCCTGGAGGTGTGCTGGGAGGCGCTCGAGCGGGCAGGGCAGCCTCATGACCAGCTGCAAGGTCGGTCGGTCGGCGTGTTCGTCGGCGTGTACCGCCACGACTACGGCTGGGTGAGGCAGGACCGGCTGGGAACGGACGGCATCACGACGTACAGCGGGACGGGGGATCTGCTCAGCGTCGGTCCCGGGCGCGTCGCGTACGCGCTCGGGCTGCACGGGCCGAGCATGGCGGTGGACACCGCCTGCTCGTCGTCTCTCGTGGCGGTGCACCTCGCCTGCCAGAGCCTGCGCTCCGGGGAGAGCGAGATGGTGCTGGCGGCCGGGGTCAACCTCATCCTCTCGCCCGAGGGGCACATCGAGCTCTCGCAGATGCGCGCCCTGTCGCCGGACGGCCGCTGCAAGACGTTCGACGCGCGCGCGGACGGCTACGGCCGCGGCGAGGGCTGCGGCGTGCTGGTGCTGAAGCGGCTCGCGGATGCCCGCCGAGACGGCGACGAGATCTGGGCGCTCATCCTGGGCTCGGCGGTCAACCAGGACGGCCGGAGCAACGGGCTCACCGCGCCGAACGGGCTCGCGCAGCGAGGCATGCTGCGCAAGGCGCTCGCGAGCGCGGGCATCCGGGCGGAGCAAGTCGACTACATCGAGGCGCACGGGACGGGCACGCCGCTCGGCGACCCCATCGAGGTGGAGGCGATCAAGGAGGTCTTCGGCGCGCCGCGGCCGGACGGGTCGCTGTGCGTCCTCGGCTCGGCCAAGGCGAGCATCGGGCACCTCGAGTCGGCCGCGGGCGTCGCGGGGCTCATCAAGACCGTGCTCTCGATGCGGCACGAGACGGTGCCCGGGCAGGCTCATTTCGAGCAGCTGAGCTCGCGGTTGTCGCTCGACGGCACGCCGCTCGTGATCCCGCGGCAGGCGCTCCCGTGGCGGCGCGGGGTCCGGCGGCGCGTCGCCGGGGTCAGCTCGTTCGGCATCAGCGGCACCAACGCGCACGTCGTGCTCGCGGAGGCACAGGAGGCGGAGCCGCCTCCGGAGGCGGCGGCCTCGGGGCCGCTCGTGCTCCCCATCTCGGCCCGCAGCGCCGGCGCGCTCGCGGCGCTTGCCCGTGCCTACAAGGACCTGCTGTCCTCCGGAGACGCGCCGCCCGTGGATGCCGTGTGCAGGACGGCGAGCGTCCGCCGCAGCCACGAGCCGCACCGGCTCGCGGCGGTCTTCGCCACGCGCGCGGAGCTCGTCGAGCAGCTCGACGCCTTCCTGGCGGAGCGCCCCGGCGTAGCGTCGGGCGTCGTCGAGGAGCGGCCGCCCCGGCTCGTGCTCGTCTTTCCGGGGCAAGGCTCGCAGTGGGTGGGCATGGGGCGCGCGCTCCTCCAGGCCGAGCCTGTGTTCCGCGCCGCGATCGAGGCCTGCGAGCAGGCGATGCGCCCGCATGTCGACTTGTCGCTGACGGCTCAGATCGGCGCGGATGAGGCGTCGTCGCGGCTCGGCGAGATCGACGTCGTGCAGCCTGTGCTCTGGGCCATCGAGGTCGCCCTCGCGGCGCTCTGGCGGTCCTGGGGCATCGAGCCCGACGCGGTGCTCGGGCACAGCATGGGCGAGGTGGCCGCGGCGCACGTCGCCGGCGTCCTGTGCCTCGAGGACGCGGCCCGGATCATCTGCCGGCGCAGCCGCCTCATGCGCCGTGTGAGCGGGCGCGGCGCCATGGCGCTCGTCGAGCTCGCGGTGGCCGAGGCTGAGCTCTCGCTCGTCGGGTACGAGCAGCGGCTCTCGATCGCGGCGAGCAACGGTCCCCGGTCGACGGTGCTGTCGGGCGACGCGCAGGCGCTCGACGAGGTGCTCGCGCGGCTCGAGGGGCGCGGGGTCTTCTGCCGGCGCGTCAAGGTCGACGTCGCGTCGCACAGCCCGGAGGTGGAGGGGGTGCTCGACGAGCTCGTGGGGGAGCTCGCGGGGATCCGGCCGCAGCGAGCGCGCGTGCCGATGCTCTCGACCGTGACGGGGCGGTACGTCGAGGGACCCGAGCTCGACGCGCGTTACTGGGCGCGAAACCTGCGGGAGCCGGTGCGGTTCGCCGCGGGCGTGGAGGCGCTGAGCGCGGAGGGGCCCACGGCGTTCCTCGAGGCGAGCCCGCACCCCGTGCTGCTGCCGTCGATCGAGGACGGGCTTTCGGCGGGGTCGCGCCGGGGCGCTTGCCTGCCCTCGTCGAGGCGCGGCGAGGACGAGCAGCGCGTCCTCCGGACCTCGCTCGCCGCGCTCTACGTGCTCGGCGCGGGGGTCGCGTGGAAGCAGCTCTACCCTGGGGATCACCCGCCGGTCGCGCTGCCTTCGTACCCGTGGCAGCGCGAGCGCTTCTGGATCGACGCGCCGCCCGGCGGGCCCTCGCGATCGCGCGCCCGCGGCGCCGCCGCGCTGCTCGGTGAGCGCCGCGATCTCTCCGCGGATCCGGCGGTGCACACCTGGGAGGTCGAGCTCTCGGCCGCGCGCGTGCCGTACCTGGCCGATCACCTCGTCGCCTCGACGGTCGTCCTGCCGGCCACCGCCTATGCGGAGATGGCGCTCGCTGCTGCGCGCGCGGTCCTCGGCCCCGGTCCGCACGCCGTGGAGGCGATGCTCCTGGAGCACGCGCTGGCGCTGCCAGACACGGGGGCGCGGCTCGGGCAGGTCGTGCAGACGGTGCTGCGCGTCGACCACGCCGACCGGGCGACCTTCGAGATCTTCAGCAGGTCCGGGGCTGCCGCCGACGCGGATCGGCGCGACGCCGGGTCGCCCTGGACGCGGCACGCTCGAGGGGCCGTGCGCGCGGCCGCCGGCGCCGAGGAGCGGCCGCCGATCGACCGGGCCGCCATCGAGGCGCGGTGCACCCGCGTCCTCTCGCGGGAGCAGCACTACGCCCACATGGCGGCGATGAGCCTGCCCTACGGCCCCCGCTTCCAGGGCGTCGTCGAGGTCCGCTGCGGCCTCGGCGAGGGCCTCGCCCGGGTGCGCCTGCCCGATCGGCTCGCGACCGCCGGACACGTGATTCATCCGGCCCTCCTCGACGCATGCTTCCAGGCTGCGCTCTCCGTCGCGACCTCTGGCCTGGGCGGCTCCGCCTGCATGCTGCCCGTCGGCGTGGAGCGGCTCCGCGTGGGCGAGCGGCTCGAGACCGACCTCGCGTGTCACATCGTCCTGCGCGATCGTGACGCCGGCGCCGTGGCGGAGCGCGCGATCGCGGACGTTCGGCTGATCGACGCCGGCGGCCGCGAGGTCGCCGAGGTGCTCGGCTTGTCGTTCCAGCGCGTCGAGCTCGGGCAAACCGAGCCCGCGAGCGCCTGGTACTACGAGGTCGCGTGGCGGCTCGCGCGTGCGGACGCCGCGGCGCGAGCGCCCGCCGAGCGGCCCTTTACCGTCCTCGTCCTCGCGGATCGGGGGGGCGTCGGCGAGGCGCTCCTCGGGCGCCTCACGGACGCCGGCGCCGCCTGCGTGCTGGTCCGGCGGGGGCCGCGTTACCGCAGGATCGCGGCCCGCGAGCTCGAGGTCGAGCTGGAGGACGCCGACGGGATCGCGACGATGCTCCGGGAGGCTGCCGCCGAGCTGGGGCGGCCTGCGCCGGACGCCATCGTCCACCTCGTCTCGCTCGACGCGGTCCCGGCCGACGCCGCCACGGCCGACGCGCTGAGCGCCGCCTGCGCGCTCACGTGCGGCAGCGCTCTCGGGCTCGCGCAGGCGATCGCGCAGGCCGGCTACCGCGACGCCCCCCGCCTCTGGCTTGTCACGCGCGGCGCGCAGCCTGTGGAAGGGGAGGGGGCGGCGTGCGCGGTGGCGCAGGCGCCGCTCTGGGGCTTCGGGCGGACGCTCATGCACGAGCACCCCGAGCTGCGCTGCTCGCTCGTCGATCTCGACCCGCTCGCGGAGGGCGGCGCGCTCGACGCGCTCGCGCGCGAGCTCGGGGCTGACGGCGCGGACGACCAGATCGCCTTCCGCAGCGGAGATCGCCATGTCGCGCGGCTCGTGCGCGCGGACCGACCCGCGGAGGCGCCGCCGCGCGTGCGCGCGGGCGACCGCGCGTTCCGCCTGGAGACCGACCGGCCGGGCGTGCTCGATGGGCTCGTGCTGCGGGCGCGCCCGCGCCGCGCGCCGAGCGCGGACGAGGTCGAGATCGAGGTCGCAGCGGCAGGCCTCAACTTCCGCGATGTCCTGCTCGCGCTGGGGGCGCTCCCCGACCCGGGCACGGACGCCTCGGGGCCGCCGCTTGGCCGGGAGTGCGCCGGTCGCGTCGTCGCGGTCGGCGCCGGGGTCCAGGACCTGCGCGTGGGGGACGAGGTGATCGCGCTCGCGTCCCGCTGCCTCGGCACGCACGCCGTCGCCCCGCGCCGGCTCGTGCTCCCCCGGCCTCCCTCGATGAGCGCCGAGGACGCCGCCTCCATCCCCCTCGCGTTCCTGACCGCCTTTCACGCCCTGCACCACGTCGCGCGGCTGCGGCGGGGCGAGCGCGTGCTCATCCACGCCGCGGCGGGCGGCGTGGGGATGGCGGCCGTGCAGATCGCGGCGCGCGCCGGGGCGGAGATCTTCGCCACGGCCGGCTCGGAGGAGAAGCGGAGCGCCCTCGCTGCGATGGGTGTCCAGCACGTCATGAGCTCGCGCGATCTCTCCTTCGCCGGCGAGATCAACGAGCGCACCGGGGGACAGGGCGTGGACGTCGTCCTGAACTCGCTGGCCGGCGACTTCATCCCGAGGAGCCTCGAGCTCCTCCGGGACTACGGGCGCTTCATCGAGCTCGGCATGCGCGACTACGAGGCCGATCGGCGGATCGGGCTCCGGCCCTTTCTGCGCAAGCTGACCTTCGCGCTCGTCGACCTCCGCGGGATGATCGTCGAGCGGCCCGACGACATGCGCGCGCTCTTCGAGGAGGTCATGGCGCTCTTCGCGGCCGGCGAGCTCAGGCCGCTCCCGCGCCGCGTCCTGCCGATCGCGGACGCGAGCCAGGCCTTCGCGCTCATGGCGCGCGCCGAGCACATGGGCAAGGTCGTCCTCTCGCTCGACGGCGCGAAGGACGCGCCGATCGCCCCTGCCCGCGGCGAGGAGCCGCGCATCACGGGGGACGCCACGTACCTCATCACGGGCGGCCTCGGAGGCATCGGCCTGCGCCTCGCGGCGTGGCTCGTGGCGCGGGGGGCTCGCCACCTCGTCCTCCTCGGGCGGAGCCCTGCCTCGGAGCGGGCCGAGGCGGCGATCGCCCCGCTCCGCGCGGCGGGGGCCGACGTGCGCGTCGCCCGCGCCGACGTCGCCGTTCGGGCCGAGGTCGATGCGGTGCTCGACGACCTCGATCGCTCGATGCCAGCGCTCCGGGGCGTCATCCACGCCGCGGGGCTCCTCGACGACGGCGCGATCGCTCGGCTCCGCTACGAGCGCGCGGAGCGCGTGATGGCGCCGAAGGTCCTCGGCGCGTGGAACCTGCACGAGCTCACGCGGGCCCGGCCGCTGGACCTCTTCGTGCTCTGCTCTTCGGCCACCGCGCTGCTCGGCTCGCCGGGGCAGGCGAGCTACACCGCGGCCAACGCGTTCCTCGACGCGCTCGCGCACCACCGGCGCGCGCTCGGGCTGCCGGCGACGGCGATCGACTGGGGCACCTGGAGGGAGGTCGGCCTGGCCGCGCGGGCGGATCGCGGAGGCCGGCTCGCGGCCGCGGGCGTCC
>JAICEP010000328.1 GCA_025924095.1 Sorangium sp. | reverse complement strand
TCCGTCGCGTCCGTCGCGTCCGTCGCGTCCATCACGTTCGTTGCATCGATTGCATCCGTTTTCATGGATTACATGGAGCCGATCACCGCCTACGTCCACTTCCCGTGGTGCCTCAAGAAGTGTCCCTACTGCGACTTCGTCTCTTTCGCGAAAGCGCGGGAGACGATCGACCACCGGGGCTATGCCGACGCCGTGCTGGCCGAGCTCCGGAAGCGAGCGGATGCGCTGGGCGAGCGCGAGCTGCGGAGCGTGTTCTTCGGCGGCGGGACGCCGTCCCTGTGGGAGCCGGAGGAGATGGGCAGGGTGCTGTCCGCCATCACCGCGGCCGCCGGCCGGCTCTCGCCAGACATCGAGGTGACCGTCGAATGCAATCCGACCTCGCTCGATGAGCAGCGCGCCCGAGCGTTCCGAGCGATCGGAGTCAACCGACTGAGCGTCGGCGTTCAGGGGCTCGACGTGGAACGCCTCCGGTTCCTCGGGCGCCTGCACGACCCAGACGGCGGGCTCGGCGCGCTCTCAGCGGCGCTCCGGTCCGGAATGCCGCGCGTGAGCGGCGACCTCATCTACGGTGTCGCGGTGGGGACGGCCGACGAAGCACGAGAGCAACGCCCCGAGCATGCCGCCGCCGAGGCGCGCGCGGTGGCCTCGACAGGGGTGACCCACATCTCGGCGTACAGCCTCACCGTCGAGCCCGGCACCTCGTTCGGAGAGCTGGCGCGGCGCGGGCGCCTGCCGCTCGCCGCAGACGAAGGGGTGGCGGACACGTTCTTCGCGATCGACGAGGCGCTCGAGGCAGCGGGGCTCGCCCACTACGAGATCTCGAACTACGCGAAGCCGGGCCACGAGGCGCGCCATAACCTCGGCTACTGGCAAGGCATCGATTACGTCGGGCTCGGGTGCGCCGCCTACGGGACCGTGTCGCGCCCGGATCCGCGCTGGGGCCTGCGCGCGGAGGGCAGCGGCGAGGCGCTCGCGCTCCGGTACCGGAACGTCGTGAGCCCGGACCGGTACATGGCCGTGATGGCCGAGGGCGGCGAGGCGATCCCCGTGGAGAGCGACGAACGGCTCGACCCAGAGACGCGCCTGTCCGAGCGGATCATGCTCGGGCTCAGGCTGCGCGAGGGGTTCGATCTGGAGGCCGCCGCGGCGGCGCTCGGCGTGGCGGCATGGCCCGCCGCGCGACGGCGGGCCGCGGAGCGGCTCGAGCGCGCCGGCCGCCTCGAGGTGACCGGCGGGCGGCTCCGCGTCCCGCGGGCCGCCTGGGTCTTCACCGACGGCATCGCGGCCGACCTGTTCTGACGCCGCGCCGCGATCGCGGGCGCGCGATGCGCGAGGCGCGCGCGGTGGACGTCGGGCGCAGACCGCGCTCCGATGCTCGTCCCATGAGCCCCCTGCCGACGATCGAGGACATCCGTCGCGCCGCCTCCCGCCTCGCGCCGCACGCCCACGTGACCCCCGTCATGACCAGCCGGACGATCGACGGCATCGCGGGCGCGCGCGTCTTCTTCAAGTGCGAGAACCTCCAGCGGGTCGGGGCGTTCAAGTTCCGCGGCGCGTGCAACGCGGTCCTGTCCCTCCCGGACGAGGAGGCGCGGCGCGGCGTCGCGACCCACTCGTCGGGCAACCACGCCGCCGCGCTCGCGCTCGCCGCCCGCATCTGCGGCATCGCCGCGCACATCGTCATGCCCTCGAGCGCGCCCGCCGTGAAGCGCGCGGCCGTGGAGGGCTACGGCGCCCGGATCGTGACCTGCGCCCCCACGCTCCGGTCGCGCGAGGAGGCGCTCGCCAGTGTGCTGTCCGAGACGGACGCCATCCTGGTCCACCCGTACAACGACGCGCGCGTCATCGCCGGCCAGGGCACGGCCGCGCTGGAGCTGGCGAGCCAGGTGGAGGACCTCGACGCCGTGGTCGCACCCGTCGGCGGCGGCGGGCTGCTCTCGGGCACCGCCATCGCGATCAGCTCGCTGCCCCACGCGCGCACGATCGGCGCCGAGCCCGAGGCGGCGGACGACGCGGCGCGATCGTTGCGCCAGGGGATCCTCCTGCCCTCGAACGACCCGACCACGATCGCGGACGGCCTCCGCACCTCGCTCGGCGAGCTCACCTTCGCGGTCCTGCGCGAGCGCGGGGTCGAGATCGTCACCGTGGGCGAAGAGGACATCGTCAAGGCGATGCGCGTCGTCTGGGAGCGGATGAAGATCCTCATCGAGCCGAGCTCGGCGGTCCCTGTGGCAGCGGTCCTGCTGCGCAAGGTCCAGGGAGCGCGGATCGGCGTCATCCTGAGCGGGGGAAACGTCGACCTGAGCCGGCTCCCGTTCGTCTGAGCGCGATCGCGCACCGGCGCTCCCCGGGCTCCCTCAGCTGCCGCGCCGGTCCCGCGCGAGGCCCAGGGCGGCGCGCACCACGCTCGGCCCCGGACCGGGCGGCGCCACCGCGATCGACCGCCCCTGCGCGTCGAGGATGCGCGATCCGCCCTGGCCGCCCAGCGCGGGGCGGGACGGCCCCCAGTTCGCGTTCACGATCGCGATGCGATGACGCCGGGCGAGGGGGGGCAGGAGCTCGGCGCGCGCATCCCCCTCCCCGGCCGGATCGACCCAGGCCGTCGGGAAGAGCAGCAGATCGGCCTCGTCGAGCGCCTCGCCCGCGTCCTCGGAGAGGAAATGGATGTCGAAGCAGATCGCGACCGCCACCTTCACGCCGAGCAGCTCGAGGACCGGGGACCCCAGATCGCCCGGAGCCGCCCAGCGCTCCGGGAACCACGGGTGACGCTTGCGGTAGTGGCCGACGCGCCGCCCGTCGCCGTCGAAGACGAGCAGGCTGTTGTAGAAGCGACCCCGGCTCTCCTCGACGAGCGGGCCCGCCAGCGCGATCCCGTGCTCGCGCGCGAGCTCGGCGAGCCGCTGCGCGGACTCGCCGTCGAGCGGCTCCGCGAAGCGGCGCAGATCGCTGTCGCCCCTCGGCGAGAGATAGCCCGTGAGGATGAGCTCGGGCAGCAGCACGAGCTCGGCCCCGGCCAGCGCGGGCGAGCCGAGGAGACCGTCGATCTCCGCGAGCGCGCCCCGCCGATCGCCGAAGCGCTGCGGCAGCTCGAGCGCGACCACATCGAGGGAGCGGGCGCTCACCGGGATCGCCCGGCGCCCCCGCGCCGCGACCGGGAGCCCGCGCTGACGGGCGGCGATCCTGTCAACTCGCCCTGGACAGCGCGCCGAAGAGCCACCAGGCGCGCTCGGCTCAGCGGAGGTTCCGCGTCACGTTGAGCTGGTGCAGGCTCACCGCCAGGTCGACCTGGCGGCGCAGATCCGAGGCGATCCAGGGCTTCGTGATGATCCGGAACATCGCGCTCTCCCGGGAGATCTTCTGGATCTGCTCCACATCGGTCGGCGCGCAGACGAGCACCGGCACGTAGCTCAGCCCCTGCCGGCGCAGCTCGCGCAGCAGCGCGAGCCCGCTGAAATGAGGCATGCGGTAGTCCGCGACGACCACGGAGGGCGGCTCCTTCACCGCCGCTGCCAGCGCGCGGCGCGGATCGCCGAAGGTGCGGACCTGGTAGCCGGAGCGGAGCGCCCGCTCCATGAGGTCCAGGTTGCTCTCCTCGTCGTCGACGGCGTAGAGGAGCGTTCCTTGGCCCCGACCACTCGAAGGTGGCGGCATGCTGCCGGAATGCGGGGCATTGCCCATCAAGCGCGAGGGTATCAGACCTCGTCCTCCCGCACCACGCGCTCAAGCCGAAGTAATCCCGGTTGCCTGAATCACCCCCGGCGCAAGACGGCGAAGCACGCTCGCCACGGTACGGTAGAGTGGGGCGCCTTCGAACCCGGCCAGGCCCCCACCCTCGCTGCCTCGGCCGCCGCCGCCGGCCTCGGGCCGCGCGAGCGATCAACCTGGGCCGGGAGCAGCGTTCACGATCCACTCCGGCGGCGTTCGGCTGTAAGAGATCAAGAGATGTCCGCTCGCGATGGATTGCTCGAGGTCGGCGCGCTCGTGGACGGCCGGTATCAGGTGCTCGGCCATCTCGGCAGCGGCGGTCATAGCGTCGTCTACGATGCGCGCCAGATCGTGACCACCCAGCGCGTGGCGCTCAAGCTGCTGCGGCCCGAGGCGCTGCGGCGCTCGCGCGAGTCCGGCTCGCAGGAGGCGCGCTTCGAGCGGGAGATGCAGGTCATCGCCCAGATGAGCCACCCGAACATCGTCCGGCTCCTCGACGCCGGGCGCCTGCCCGAAGGCGAGCTCTACCTGGCGCTGGAGCACGTCGACGGCGAGACGCTGACCGCGCGCTGCCAGCGCACGAGGGGGATCGAGCCGAACGAGGCGAAGCGGCTGATGCTCCAGGTGCTCGACGCCATCGGCTTCGCGCACGAGCGCGGGGTCGTGCATCGCGACCTCAAGCCGCACAACATCATGGTCGCCGGCACAGGCAAGCGGACGCTCGTCAAGGTGCTCGACTTCGGCATCGCCGCGCTCATCGGCGAGGCGCGCTCCGCCGACTACCGCGCGCTCACGCCCACCGGCGAGTTCAACGGGACCCCGGCCTACATGGCCCCGGAGCAGCTCGTGCAGGCCACCCCGACCACGGCGGCGGACATCTACGCATGGGGGCTCACCTTTCTCGAGTGCCTGATCGGCGCGCCCGTGATGCACGAGGCGACGGTCGCCGAGGTCATCTTCCGCCAGCTGAGCCCCGAGCCGGTGCCCATCCCCCGCGCGCTCCGCGGCCACCCCCTCGGCGCGCTGCTCGAGCACGCGACCGCCAAGTCGCCGGCGCACCGCTTCCGGTCCGCCCGCGAGGCCTTCGAGCTGCTGGAGGACTGCGACGTGTCGACGATCCCGTGGCCGCTGCCGCGCGACAAGGAGCGCGGCGGCTCGCTGGAGCAGCGGGCGATCGCGACGCGCGCGGTGCACCCGGCCGAGGTGGACCAGGAGACGCAGCTCGTGCCCTCCGAGCCCGAGTCGCCGCCGGGCATGCAGCGCAGGTCTCCCGAGCAGCAGCGGCAGGACGAGCGGCTCGGCGCAGCGCCCACGCTCGCGATCCCGGGCCGCAGCTTCGCGCCCGCCGAGCCGCCGGCGAGGCCGATCCGCAACGCGTCGATCCAGCTCGACACCGCCGAGAGCCCGCAGACGGGTCCGAAGCTCAGCTTCCGCCCGAGCGCCCCGCCCGGGACGCGCCCGGTGACCCTCACCGGCCGCGGCGAGCGCCGCCAGCTCACCGTGCTGGTCTGCGGGCTCGCCAGCGCCGAGCGCATCGCGGACACGGTCGACAGCGAGGCGTTCCACGAGCTCGTGCAGATGTACCAGGCCGCGTGCGCGCAGGTGATCGGGGCGCAGGAGGGGGTGTTCCTCCGCTCGCCCGGCGAGGAGACGATCGCCTACTTCGGCCACCCCGTGGCGAAGGAGGACGACGCCCTCCGCGCCGTGCAGGCGGCGCTCGATCTTGTCGAGCACATGTCCCACCTGAGCGCGCGGGAGCTCGTGTCCTTGCCCCTGTCGGTGCAGGTCGGCGTGCACACCGGGATCGTCGTCGTGGCGGACAGCGACGCCGTGCCGTCGCTCGCCGGCCCGACCCTGAACGCCGCGACGCAGCTGAAGGCCCACGCCGAGCCGGGCACGGTGCTCGTCAGCCGCGCCACGCAGAAGCTCATCGAGGGCTATTACTACGTGGACGCGCTCGGCGAGATCAGCCCGAAGGGCGCGCGCCAGCCGCTCGAGGTCTTCGCGGTGCACGGGCGCACGACCGCGCGGGACCGGCTCGACGCGAGGATGCACCAGGGGCTCACCCCGCTCGTCGGGCGGGACAGCGAGCTCGACGAGCTCGCGGCCCGGTGGGCGCGGGCCGCAGACGGCGCCGGGCAGGTCGTGCTGATGACGGGCGAGGCCGGCATCGGCAAGTCGCGGAGCGTGCGCGCCTTCCGCGACCGGCTAACGGGGACGCCGCACCTCTGGCTCGAGGCGCGCTGCTCGCCGCAGCTCCAGAACAGCGCGTTCTATCCGGTGATCGAGCTGCTCAACGCGCTGCTCGCGGGCGACCGCGACCGCGCGAGCACGCTGAGCGGCTCGGCCGCGGTGCCGAGCGAGCGCGGCGCGGCGCTGGAGCAGGGCGGAGACCGGCTCGCCCGGCTGGAGCAGCTGCTCGCCGAGGCGGAGGCGGGGCCGCTCGCCGTGCCGCTGCTCGCCGCGCTGCTGTCGATCCCGACCGAGGGGCGCCACGCCGCGCCGGCGCTCACCCCGCAGCGCCAGCGGCAGGAGACCATCGCCTCGCTCCTGCAGCTCTTCCTCGGGCTCGCCGATCGGCAGCCGCTCGTGCTCACGGCCGAGGACCTGCACTGGGCCGATCCGTCGACCCTGGAGCTGCTCGGTCGGCTGATCGACGAGGGGAGGCCGTCGCCGCTGCTGCTGCTCCTGACCGCGCGCCCCACGTTCACGCCGCCGTGGCCGCTGCGATCGCACTTCACCCAGATCTACCTCGCCCCGCTCAGCGCCGAGCGGATGCAGGCGCTCATCCAGCAGCTGGCCGGCGCCTACGCCACGAGCAGCGCGTCGGCCATCCAGGCGCCCCCGCTTCCGGACGAGGTGATCCGGACGCTCGCCGAGCGCAGCGACGGCGTCCCGCTGTTCGCCGAGGAGCTCACGCGCATGATCCTCGAGTCGGCCTCCGCTAGGGCGGCCGCAGGCGAGTCGGCCGGCACGCCGAGCGCCTCGCGCGGGTGGATGGGCACCCTCGAGATCCCGACCACCCTCCAGCACTCGCTGACGTCGCGCCTCGACCGCCTCGGCCCGGCGAAGGAGGTCGCGCAGCTCGGCGCGGTGTTCGGCCGATCGTTCGGCTACGAGGCGCTCGAGCTCTGCGCGGGCGGCGCGGGCGGCGAGCCGCTCCTCATGGCGTCGAGCCCGGCGCCGTTGCGCGAGGCGCTCGCGCAGCTCGTCGACGCCGAGCTGCTCTTCCAGCGGGGGCGCCCCCCGCGCGCGACGTACACGTTCAAGCACGCGCTGGTGCAGGACGCCGCCTACCAGTCGCTGCTCCGCAGCACCCGGCAGGTGTACCACGCGCGCATCGCCGCCGTCCTCGCCGAGCGCTTCCCCGAGACGCCGCCCGAGCTGCTCGCGCACCACTACACCGAGGCCGCGCTGATCGGCCCCGCCATCGCCGCCTGGCAGCGCGCGGGGGAGACCTCGCTCATCTCGTCCGCGCACGCCGAGGCGATCAGCCACCTCCGCCGCGGGCTCGAGCTCCTCAGGCAGCTGCCGGAGACGAAGGAGCGGACGCGCGACGAGATCACGCTGCAGACGACGCTCGGCGTCCCGCTGATGATCACGCGCGGCTACGCCGCCCCGGAGGTCGAGGCGGCGTACGCGCGCGCGCACGCGCTCTGCCGCGAGGCGGGCTCGTCGCCGCAGCTCTTCCCCGCGCTGTGGGGGCTCTGGATCTTCTTCCACGTCCGCGGCGATTACGCGCTGGCGGAGCAGCACGGCGAGCAGCTGCTCGCGCTCGCCGAGAGCACCGGCGACCCCAGCATCTCGCTGGGCGCTCACCAGGCGCTCGGCGCGACGCGCTTCCTCCGGGGGCACCTCCACGAGGCCCGCGAGCACTTCAACAAGGTGCTCTCGATGTACGACCCCGCGCGTCACCTGCCGCTCGCCTTCCTCTTCGGCCATGACGCCGCGGCGTTCTCGCTGTCGCACCTCGCCTGGATCTCGTTCCACCTCGGCGAGCCGGAGCGGGCCAAGGCCTCGATCGACGAGGCGATCGCGCTGTGCGAGGAGCTGAACCAGCCCGTGAGCCGCGGCTTCGTCGAGCACTTCGCCGCCGTGCTGTGCTGCCTGCTCGGCGATCTCGCCGGCGCGGAGGCGCACGCGCTCGTGCTCAGCAAGCTCTCCGAGGAGGTGGGCATGCCCCACTGGGCGGCGCTCAGCCAGATCGATCGCGGCGGGGCGACGGCGGCGCGCGCCGCGCAGGGGCCGGCCGGCGAGGCGGCGCGCGCGCGCCACGCAGAGGGCGCCGCGCGCATCCGCGGCGGACTGACGATGCTGATGAGCGTCGGCAGCCGCGTGTCGCTGACCTACTGGCGATCGGCGCTCATCGAGGCGGAGCTCGGCGCGGGCAACGTCGACGAGGCGAGCGCGCTGCTCGACGACACGCTGGCCTTCGTCGACAAGAGCGACGAGCGCTACTTCGAGGCCGAGCTCTACCGCCTCGAGGGCGAGATCGCGCTCGCTCGCGGCACACCGACCGCCGCGGAGGCGCGGGCGCGCGCCGAGGCCGCCTTCCGGAAGGGGCGCGAGATCGCCGAGCGGCAGGCCGCGCTCGGCCTGGTGACCCAGACGCTCGAGCGCCGCGGAGCGCGAGCCGATGCGGCGGGAGCTCGCTGAAGGAACCGTGAAGGGCAGCGCGCGCGGGACGGCGCGACGCGGCGGAGGGAGCGCCGGCAGGAGCGCCGACGCGCGGCGCTAGAGATCGCCGTGGATCGGCGTCGGCACCCGCCACGCGACGATCTCGGCGTGCTGCTCGCGGCT
>JAICEP010000327.1 GCA_025924095.1 Sorangium sp. | reverse complement strand
TGCCGCCGTCGAGCTCGCGGTAGCGGCCGAGCGCGTCGTAGCTCTCGAAGCCGAAGCCGATCGGGTCCATCAGCTGGTGACAGGCGACGCAGCCCGGGTCCACCTCGTGCTGCGAGAGCCGCTCGCGGGTCGAGCTGCTCTGGTCGACCTCGGGCGGCTTGGGGATATTCGCCGGCGGGGCCGGCAGCTGCTGGCAGAGCAGGGCCTCGCGCACGAACTTCCCCCGGTAGATCGGCGAGCTCTCGGCGGGCTTCGCCTGCACGGCGAGCAGCGCCGGGAGCGTCAGGAGGCCCGACGCGGTGCCGTCCGTGCGCTCGAGCGCCTGGAAAGAATCGTCGCCGGTGACGCCGTAGTACCCGCCCAGGTCCTTGTTGTAGAAGACCGTCGTCGAGGTGAAGAGCGCGCTCAGCTTGCCGCCCTCGTTCCGGAGCACGTGCTCGAAGAAGGCGTCGGCCTGCCCGCGCAGCGACTCGCGGAACGACCGCGATTGCCACTCAGGGAAGGCGTTCTCGTCCTTCACCACGCCGGTCACGCCGTTCAGGTGGGTCCAGCTGCCGAGGAAGCGATGGACAAGCTTCTTGCCGCGCTCGTCCTCGAGCATCCAGCCGAGCTGCGCCGCGACGCCCTCCTTGCTGGTCAGGCTGCCGCCTTCGATCGCCTCGTTCAGCCGGGCGTCCGGCAGGGTGCCCCACAGCGTGTAGGAGAGGCGAGCGGCCACCTCGTACGGAGAGAGCTTCACGGCCCGATCGCCCACCTTCTCCGAGGTGCCGATCTCGACGCGGTACAGGAAGCGCGGCGATTGCAGCATGCCGCGGAGCAGGAGCTCGATCCCGTGCTCGTAGCTCGTCTCGGCGCCGGCGCTGAAGAGCTGCAGGTGTCGCTCGATGTCCGCCGCGTCCGTGATCGGCGCGCGGTAGGCGCGGGCGCCGAAGGTCACGACAAGCTGGCGCGCGCACTCGCGCGGCTCGGCGCCGCCCTCGCAAGGCGCCACCTCGCCGAGCGCCGTCGGATCGCCGACGATCGCCGCGGCGATGGCGTCCGCCGCAGCCTGGAAATGCTCGAGCTCGACCTGCGTCACGTCCGGCTGCAAGAGACCGAACGCCGACGCCTCGTTCGCGGAACCGAGCGCCGCCTCCAGGCCGGGCACGTCCCCGGCGAGGTCGCGCACGGTGTTCAGGTACTGCTCCCGCGAGAGCAGGCGCATCGGCGAGGGCCCCGGATCGACGACGTTCGCGTCGCACGCCAGCGCCTCACCGGGGCCCATCGACCCCGTGCCACCGCTGCTCGAGCTGCCGCCCGTGTCGTCCCCGGGCGACGAGCCATCGCCGCCGCCGCCGCCCAGGTTGCCGATACACGCCGACAGCGTGAACGCCACGGCGAGCAGACCCACGCTTCCGTGAGCGGTGGATTGATCAATCAAGGATGGTTTCATTCATGGCTCCGCTCGGGGCTACCGGCACCTCCGGGTAGGTGGCGGGCGAGCTCTCGCGCGATCACATTTTATCGCCGGCGAACCGCGGAGAAGCTTTGATCGGGTACGAAAGGGTATGTCTCCGGGCGACGAGCTCCGACTCGGTAGCGGGAGCGGCTCGGCTCATGGCCCTTCGATGTGACAGCACACCGAGCAATCGTAGGCATCGAGCGCCTCGCGCCCGGCGCACGCGACGGGGCCGCATTCGGTTCCCTTCAAGGCGCCGCAGCTCGGGAGGCATTCACCGCCGATCTCGATCGAGTGCGGCGGATCGCAGGGCGTGTCGTTGCCCGGAGGCTCGTCGCCCTCCGGCGTGAAATACAGCCGATCGAGCCCCACGCCGTCGACGGCATTCGCGATGACGAGCTCGTGAGCTCCCGCCGCGAGGGAGAAGCGGAGCGGCTCGCCGTAGCGCGTGTCGTCGTGGAGATCGTCCCAGAACCAGATCTCGCCGGCGCTGATGCGCCAGAGGGTCCAGGGGCCGCCGTCCACCTGGAACCAGAGACGGTTGTTGATGGCGTTCGGAGCGTGAATCCGCCCCCAGATCACGTACTCTGCGCCGCTCGGCGCCTCGAAGCGGTAGCGAGCGCGCGCGAGCCCCGGCGCCTCGCCCGAGCTCATCCCGCCGGGGGGTACGATGAAGCGGCCCCCGGAAGCGCGGCTGTCCTCGCCCACGGTGAAGCCTTCTGTCAGCTCTCCGAGCTCCGCCTCGACGTACGACGCGCCGGACACGACCGGCGTGAAGGCGCCGACCGAGGTGATCTCCGCATCACACCCGGAGGCCGCGAGGCCGCCGAGCGCCGCGATGCACGCGGCCGGCCAGCGCTTCACGGCGGATCCAGGAACCGCTTCAGCTTCGCGCTGTGGGGGCTCCCGGGATACTGCTTGACGAAGGCCTGAGCGCGCCGCTTCGCCTCCTGCGCGTTGCCGCGCGCGGCCAGCACGTCGATGGCCAGCACCTCGCGCTCCTGCCGGAGCACGCCCTTCGGGAACTGCGCGCGCAAGCGCTCGAGGGTCGCCGCAGCCGCCGCCGCATCTCCGGAGCGCAGCTCGGCGCGCGCCTCCATGAGCAACGCGCTCTCGGCGCGCAGCAGGTCGGTCGGCTTCGGCCCGCTGTCGGCCGGCTTCGGCCCGCTCGGCCTCCGGCCCGGCTCCCCCGCGGTCGGACCCTCCACCGACGGCTCGGGAAGCGCCCCGGGCTCCGGCGCCGACATCACAGGGGCCTGCGGCACCACCGCCGGCGCCGGCTCCGCGCCCGCCGCGCGGTGCGACGCGGGCGCCTCGGCCGGAGAGGAGAGCGCCCAGTAGGCGCCGCCGAGCACCAGGCCGCCGCTCACGAGCACCGCCGCTGCCTTGGCCGCGAGCGCCGGCGACCCCAGCGAACCGACTCCCGCTCTCGTCGCGGCGGCCGCGCCGGAGCCGGCCGTGACGCCGACGGCCGCCCCCGCCGCCAGCTGGCTCGCGATACCGCGCCACGCGCGCTCCTTGGCGCCCTCGGGCGGCCCCACGTGGCGCACGCTCCCCAGGAGCTCGCGCTCGAGCGGGTCCGCCCCGCTCCTGGCGCTCAGCAGTCGTTCCGGATCCCCCGTCACACGGCCTCCTTTCGGTCCGTGCCTTGCGCCAGGGCGAGACGCTTGACCTCGCGCGAGAAGGTCTCGCGCGCCAGGCGAAGGCGTGAGCGCACGGTACCCACGGAAATACCCAGCAGGTCCGCGATGTCCTGACCGGACATCTCCTCGAGCTCGAACAGGACGAACACGAGGCGCTGCGGCTCCGGCAGCTTGTTCAGGAGGACCTCCGCCGCCTGCGCGCGCTGTCGCGACTCCGCGCTCAGCGCAAGATCCTCGGGCGCGGCGCCATAAAGGTCCATCTCCGCGGCGTCGGTCGTGACCTCGCGCCGGAACCGCGCGGAGCGCCGGTAGTCGCTCGCCACCCGATGGCAGATGCCGAAGAGCCAGGTCGTGATGAGCGATCGACCTTCGAACTCGGCGAGCTTCAAGTGCGCGGTCAAGAACACCTTCTGCGCCAGGTCGAGCACGTCCGCCTCGCGCACGCCAAGACGCCTGAGCGAGCACCAGACGAAGTTGAAATGCGCGTCATAGAGGGCTCGAAACTTCGGGTCCGGTGTGCTCATGCCCGTGCGTCCGGGGGACCTGCTAGCGAGCGAGAGGAACGAAAGCCGCAAGCGCGGGCGCGGATCTGTGCAGATACGATACCACTCGGCCCCCTAGTGGGGACGCCGGCCCGGAGCGATCACAAAAAAATGCGCGTGCACCGGGCTGCGGCTACGCTCGCGCCGTCCCCATGCGGAGCAGTCGCGCTCTTCTCGCCGGTTGCTGCGCGGCTCTGGCCACCTCGGGCGCTGCCAGCGCGCAAGACGAGCCGTATCTGAGCGTGACGCGCGGCGACGGCGCCGAGAGCTGTCCGGACGCGGCGCGCCTCATCGAGCGCGTCGAGCAGCTGCGCGGTCGACCCGAAACGGGTGCGAGCGGCGCCTACCACGTCGACTTCACCCGCGGCGCCGACGGCTTCGGTGCGGCCATCCGCAGCGGAGGCGGCGCGCGTGTGCTGCGCGATCGCGGTCCCAGCTGCGCCGCGCTCGAGCAGGCGACGGCGGTGACGCTCGCCCTGCTGCTCGACTCCGACGCGCGGGCGTCGTCCCTGCCGGAGCCCGACGCCGGCGCGCGCGACGCGCCTTCGTCTGCCCCCGACGCGCCGGCGCCTTCGCCCGGAGCTGCGGTGGAGACGCCGCTCGCGCCGCCCGGGCCCGCGGGAGGCGACGGCGGCGCGCAGGAGGGCGAGGCGCCGAGCTCGGAGCGCGGCGTCACGCGGCTCACGCTGGCGGCCGGCGCCGCCGGCCTGCTCGGCGTGGTGCGCCCCGTGGCGCCCGCGCTCTCCGCGGAGCTCGGCATCGGCGGCGCGCGATTCCGAACGACGCTTGGCGCGCTATGGCTCGTTCCTCAGACGCTGAAGCACGGACCTGGCGAGCTCCGCGAAACGCTGCTCGGCGGCGCCGTGCGCGCCTGCTTCGCCGCTGCCGGCACGGAGGCGCTGCGCTTCGAGGTGTGCTCCGGCCTTCATGCCGGCCGGCTGAAGGTGGTGGCGAGCGGCTACACGCGGAACGACGTCGCGGAGACGGCGTGGCTGGCGGTGCCGCTAGAGCTGTCGCTGGCGAGCCTGGCAGGTCCGCTCGGATTCGACGTCGGCGCCGCCGCGCTGGTGCCGCTCCGGCGCAACGATTTCTCGGTGGATGGCGTGGGGGTCGTGTACCGCTCGCTGCCGGTCGGCGCGCTTGTATCGCTCCGCGCCGTCGGCATCTGGGCGCTCTAGAGTGGCATGTCCCTGATGCGGCCTGGAGCCGCGGGCGCGCTTGCGGCAACGCTCCTTCCAGCGGTGGATTCCCGTCGGCTCCTGACGACGGAGCGCGGTTTGTGTTGTCCAGGCCGCACTTGACAAAGTGTACCACGATCGTAAAGCTCGTCGGGCGCGCCAGCCAGGCCCCGTGGTGCTCTGGCTCGTGTAGCGCCGCTCCAGGCAGGAGGTCGTCTTGTCATGAATGATTCTCGGCGTCGCAAGGGGCTCCGGCTTGAAAGGGCGCGCGCTTCAGCCCAGTTCAGGGACGGCAAGTTCCAGAACCCGTCGGGCGCCGGCCCCGGCATGAACGGCTCGACGTTGCCCGTGCTCGGCGAGTTCTTCTTTCGCCGCGGCCGGCGGGAGCCGCCTGGGCCGCTGCCGCTCGCGCGGCCCCACGAGACCTGGGCTCGACGGAGCGCCACCGGCCTGCGGGTCACGTGGCTTGGCCACAGCACCGTGCTCCTCGAGCTCGACGGCCGCCGCGTCCTCACCGATCCGGTGTTCGGCGAGCGCGCCTCACCCGTCTCTTTTTTGGGGCCGATGCGCTTCCACCCCGTTCCGGCCGCGCTCGACGAGCTGCCGCCGCTCGACGCGGTCCTGCTCTCGCACGACCACTTCGATCACCTCTGTGCTCCCACCATCGAGGCGCTGGCCCGCACGCGCGTCCCCATCGTAGCGCCCCTCGGCGTGGGGGCGCACCTCGAAGCGCTCGGCGTGGACCCC
Organism: Sorangium sp.; assembly: GCA_025924095.1. GTDB lineage: Bacteria > Myxococcota_A > Polyangia > Polyangiales > Polyangiaceae > Sorangium. Next base: position 2,966 of record JAICEP010000327.1, on the reverse strand, counting down.
GCACGGATCACCGAGCTCGACTGGCATGAGCGCGCGGAGGTCGGCGGCGTTCGCTTCACCGCGACGCCCTCCCAGCACTTCTCGGGTCGCGGGCCGACCAGCGGCAACACGACGCTGTGGGCCTCATGGGTCATCGAGGCAGAGCGGCGCAAGGTCTTCTTCTCCGGCGACACCGGGCTGACCCCCGAGTTCGCGGACATCGGCCGGAGCCACGGCCCCTTCGACCTGGTGATGCTCGAGGTCGGCGCGTATCACCCCGCGTGGGGGACGATCCACCTCGGCCCGGAGAACGCGCTGACCGCATTCGAGATGCTCGGCGGCGGCACGCTCCTGCCTGTTCACTGGGGCACCTTCAACCTCGCCCTCCACGACTGGGACGAGCCGGCCGAGACGCTGCTCTCCCTGGCGACCGAGCGCCGCGCGCGCATCGTGACGCCCCGGATCGGCGCCGCCTTCGAGCCCGAGCACATCGACGCTCCGGCCCCGTGGTGGCGAGCCGTCGCCGGCCCTCGATGACGGTGGAGGGGATCTTCGACAGACCTCGAGGGGCTCCTCGAGGAGAGCCCCGTCACATCGATTCGACCGATTTGAGCATCTCCGGGATGAAGTGGAGTCGCGGCCGGAGCAGCCTGTCGCGGCGCCCGAGCTGCCGGACCTGGAGCACGGCGCCGGACGCGGCGCCGTTCGCCGCGTCGAGGAGGTCGTCCGTGAACGTGTAGCTGTAGTTGTCTTGCCGGGTCGGGGTCCTGTCCTGTGCGGCGGCCTCGGGGATCGAGACGCAGAGAACCAGCAGCGCGGCTTGGACCGAAAAGAGCGATCGTGACTTCATCATGCCTCCTCGCATTCATCGGACACGAGCGAGGACCGTGCATTGGGACCCTTTTTGCCGGGCTCGATGTCGCGCCGCGGAGCACGCCCGCGCGGCCGCGGCGCGCGGAGCTCCCCGCGCCGGAGCATGCTCCGGTGCCGCGCTCCAGGTGGGGGATGCGCCGCTGTGTTCTGCGCCGACAGGCGCGCTCGATGTCGCCGCGGAGGGCTACCTGGACGGAGCGCCGGATCCGGCGACATCGCAGGTGACATCGCCGACCTTCCGCGTAGAATCAGCCCCGATGCTCATCCGCAGTCGAAGGAGCACGGCGGCCAGCCTCATCGTTGCGGTCGTCGCGGCGCTCGCCGTGGTCGTCCCCGGCGGAGCGGCGGGCGCGGCCGAGGAGGCGCCGGCGAAGGGGGCGAGCGGCATCGCCGTCGGCGTCCAGCTGGAGGCCCTCGCGGACGTCAAGGTCGCCCGCGCCGAGGTCGCCCGGGGCTCCAGGGTGAGCGTGGCCCGGCTGATCGAGCGTCAGGGCCGGCTCACCGCCCTCGACGTCGAGCTCGCGGACGGCCACATCGCGCGCGTGGCGATGGCGACGGTCCGCGCGTCGTTCCGCGTCCTCTCCGAGTAGCGCGCCCTCTCCCCGCCGCGCCCCTGCCGGGCCGCGCCTCCTGCTCCCCACCGCGCCTGCCCGGCCGCGCCTTCTTCGCCCCCGCGCGCGATCGCGGCTAGGGTGCCGCCATGCGGAACCCCGCCAAGGTGCGCGTCGCCGTCCTGTTCGGCGGTCGATCGGCCGAGCACGAGATCTCCCTCCTCTCTGCCCGCTTCGTCGTCGAGGCGCTCGACCGCGATCGCTTCGAGCCGGTGCTCATCGGCATCGACAAATCCGGCCGCTGGCTGCTCCAGGACGAGGCGCTGCTCCTCGGCGGCGCGCGCGACCCCCGCCTCGCCCGGCTGAACGACGCGATGCCGGAGATCGCGCTCGACGCCCACCCGGGCCCTGCCGGCGAGGCCACGCTGGCCGTGCCGGGCGGCGCGCGCTCCCCGATCGACGTTGTCTTCCCCGTCCTGCACGGGCCGACAGGCGAGGACGGGTGTGTCCAGGGCCTCCTCGAGCTGGCCGGCGTCCCGTACGTCGGCTCCGGTGTCCTCGGCTCCGCCGTGGGCATGGACAAGGACGTGATGAAGCGGCTGCTCCGTGAAGCGGAGCTCCCGATCGTCCCTCATGTCACGCTCCGCCGGGCCGCGTGGGAGCGCGATCGCGGCGCGTGCCTCGAGCAGATCGCCGGCCTGTCCGCCGCTGGGGCGGGCCGCTTCGGGCCGATCTTCGTCAAGCCCGCGAACCTCGGATCGTCCGTCGGGGTCCGGCGCGTGACGGCGCGCTCCGAGCTCGAGGCGGCGGTCGAGCACGCCTTCGAGTTCGACCTGAAGATCGTCTGCGAGCAGGGCATCGAGGGCGTGCGCGAGATCGAGTGCTCCGTGCTCGGCGACGACGATCCCATCGCCTCGGTGCCCGGCGAGATCGTGGTCGGGCACGCCGATGGATTCTACTCCTACGCCGCGAAGTACATCGACGCGGAGGGCGCCACGATCAGGATCCCGGCCGACCTCTCCCCGGCCGAGGCGAACGCCGTGCAGCTGCTCGCGCTCCGCGCGTTCGGCGCGCTGGAGGCGTCGGGGATGGCGCGCGTCGACCTGTTCCTCTCGCCCGATCGCGAGCTGTACGTGAACGAGATCAACACCCTCCCCGGCTTCACGGCGATCTCCATGTACCCGAAGCTCTGGGAGGCGAGCGGCATCCCCCCCCACGCGCTGATCGAGCGCCTCATCGCGCTCGCGCTGGAGCGGGGCGCGCGCAAGGCCCGCCTCCGCACGAGCGCCTAGCGCCGCGCCCCGGCTCCGCTCCCTCTCACGCCGGATCGAGCCGCACGCCGGCCGCCCCGATCGCAGGCCGCCGCACGAGGCACGGCCCGAGCGCGTCCAGGAGGCGCGCGTGGCGCTCGGGCGGCGCCCACACGAGGAGGTGCCCGCCGCCGCCCGCGCCGCACATCCGGAGCACCTCGACCCCGAGGCCGTCGAGCTTCCGCTGCAGGGAGAGCGCGATCGCGCTCGCCGCCTCCGAGAGGCGCACCTTCGCGGCGGCCCCGCGGCGCAT
>JAICEP010000326.1 GCA_025924095.1 Sorangium sp. | reverse complement strand
CGCCGGCCCGACGCTCCGCCGAGCCGCCTCGCAGGGCCCGGCGGCTCCTCGGCCTGCGGCCACGCCGCCACGGTCGCGTCGACCTCAGGAGCCGGCTCCTCAGGGACCAGCTCTGGACGCTCGCGCTGCTCGCCCTGCTCATCCTGCTGCTGCTCGTGGCGCTCACGGCCACGACGCGCGCTCCCGTCCAAGAATGGCCTGCCTGGGGGTACCGGACCCTCCTCGGTGTCTTCTCCTTTGGCGCCCTGGGAGCGATCTTCAGCGCTGCTCGATCGCTCAAGGGCTCCTCCCTCCGGGCCAGGATCCACGCTCAGGTTTTGGACGAGCGGGTCACCCTCTCTCGCGCCGTCCTCGGGGCGCTGCCCGGGCTCGCCGCCTATGCGTTCCTCCAGTCGAAGGTGCTGAACCTCGGCGACGCCGACAACAGCAAGGCCTTCGCGATCGCGTTCATCGCCGGCTTCAGCGAGCGGCTCGTGCTCAAGGTGGCGGAGACGTTCGCCGGGCAGAAGGCGAAGTAGCGGCGCCAGCGGCGCGCCGCCTCCATCACGGGGCAGAGCGCGTGACCTGAGATCGCGCGCGCTCGGTCCTCGGCGAGACGAACCGGATGACGGCGCGCGGCGCGAGGCGATACCCGTGCTCGCTGCGCTGGATGACGTCCCTGAGCCCCATGCGGCGGAGCTGGGTCAGCGCCACGTAGACGCGGTTGGCCCCCGCGTCCGCCATCGGCCGCTCACCGGGCCAGCCGGCGTCGAGCAGCTCCTGGAGTGAGAGCGAGGCGTCCGGCGCCTCGTCGTGCCGGTCGACGAGGGCCGTCACGATGCGGCTGAGCGCGTGCCCGAGCGCGTGTTTCACGCCGTCCTCCGTCGCGATCCAGCGCACCTCGAAGCCGAGGAACAGCGTGGGCGGGCACGCCGGCGCCGCGTCGCTCGAGAGGAGCGGCAGCGCCCGACCGGCGAGCAGGCTGGCGACGAGCGACGCGAACCCCTCAGGATCAGACGCCTCGCTGCAGGGCACGACGAGACGGAGAAAGTCCGACGCGGCGTCCGTGCCCTCGGCGCTCTCTCGCGCCTGCGCCGGCGCGCGGCGGACGCGCCGCTCGCGCCCCCCCAGACGCTCGGAGGGATCGAGGTCCATCGCGCGGGTGTCCCGGGCGACGTCGCGTGCGCTCGCCGCGCTGCCCTGGACCGCGTGGCGGAGCGACAGCGCGAGGAGCGACAGCGCGGTGTCGTCGCCCGCCGGGGTCGGCTCGCCGCCTGCGGCCACCTCGGGCGCCTGGAACTCAAGTACCCTGTCGCCCTGCTCCTGTCCGGCTCCTTCGAGCGGGGCATCCCTCCCATAGCCGATAAGGTACCAGCGCCCCTCGCGCGAGAAGAGGACGTCAGCGCACGAGACGCGACCGATGCAGACGGGCCGCCCGCGCATCGGGTCGGTCACAGCGTGGGCCGCCTGCATCGCCTTGCGGAGGCTCGCGATGAGGCCAGCCGCGCTCCCGGGCGGCACCTTCCATCCGGCGTCGATCAGGAGGCTGGTGAGGTCGACGCCGTCGATCACGGCGTCGCAGGCGAGCTCGATGTACGGCGTCCCGTCGGCGACCCCGCGCGCCGCGACCTTCGGGATGAGCGGATGGTCGAGGAGCGCGTGGACGCGCTCGATCTCGGCAAACGCAGCGTCCGCCCGCGCCGCGCTGGCGGCCGGGCCGGGCACGATGACCACGCAGGCTCTCGCGTCTCCGGCGCGCGTCGCCGAGACGACGTGGAACCCGTCACGACAACGGATGGGACGTGGGTTCATGTATCTACCGAGCCATCGTGAACGAGAATCGTTGATGAATCCCATGATCGTATCCGTTCTCCGCTCGCGCACGCTTGCCGGCGGACATCATTAATCACGTCCCATGGCCAAGCTCGCCGATGCGTCCTTAATTATTTTTCAGATGAGAATCTCGTCCGCTGCGTTCTAAAAGACCAAGGAGTCAGACACGGCAGGGAGCACAACGTAGCGAGGCTTGTCCTTCGATGTGGCTGGAGATCGAGCTCGACATCAGCGGTACTGAGGTGCGCGTCAGCGCGCGTGGCAGCCGGGGAGAGCGCCCCCCGGCGCACGCGATATCTGCCGAGCAGGGCTTGGATGCCCTGCAGACGTTCGCGAGCAAGGTCGGGAGGGCGGTCCGCGGCGGTAAATCGCTCGATCCAGCGGCGGTGAGCGACTCCCAGGTGCTCCACGACGAGGTCTTCAAGGGGGAGCTGCGCGACGTCCTCGTGCGGCTCGGCGAGGCGTCGAAGGGGGGACCGCTCCTGGTGCGGCTCTTCGTCCGCGATCAAGCGCTCCAGACCATCCCCTGGGAGGCGCTCTGCAGGCCGGGGACGTCCGAAGGGTTTCTGGGGACCGACCCCAGGGTGCTCTTCGCGCGCGGCGTCACCTCGTCGGAGCCCTGGGAGCCGCGCGAGGTCAAGGGCGCCGTCCGGGTGCTCGGGATCGCGCCGGGCACCGGCGAGCGGGCCCTCGACCTGCTGCGCGAGGCGCTCGCCCCGGCGATCGAGACCGGTGAGGTGGAGTGGCTCGATCCGATCGCCGGGCAGCAGATCAGCGCGCGGGTGCTCTTCGACAGGCTCCGGCGCGGCAAGAGCCCGCACGTCGTGCACTGGCTCGGTCACGGCGGCGTGGATCTGTCGGGCAAGCCCGTCCTGCGCCTGGCGGACGACGAGGACGGCGAGGAGACATGGATCACCGCCGAGGCGCTGGGGCGCGAGCTCTCCGCGGCGTTCTGCGAGGAGCTGCGCCTCGTGATCCTCGAGGCCTGCGAGGGCGCCAGGGCCGGGGCGCTCGGCAGCGCAGCGGAGATCCTGGCCAGGGCGGGCGCGGATGCCGTCGTGGCGCACCTCTGGCCGGTGAGGGCCGACGTGGCGCGCGCTTGCTCGACCGAGCTCTACCGCGCGCTGACAGGCGCTTCGCTGAACCAGGGCGACATCGGCGCGAGCGTGGCGGCGGCGCGGCGGACGCTGCTCTCCCAGAGCGCAGAGGCGTTCTCGCCGGTCCTGTACCTCCGCGGCTCGGACTCGGTGGTCTTCAACTTCCAGGGCCGCCGCGTGGCGAGGCCGGGGAAGAAGAGCAAGTCGAAGGCCCTCGCGCCCGCGCTCCAGAGCCTGCTCGAGCGGCCGTTCACGACGGTGCTCGGCGATCTCGAGGACGATCGCGCGGCGCTCCAGAGGGAGCTCGAGCAGTTCATGCAGGACAACGGTGAGCCGGCGACGCCGGGTATGTCGCTGAGCGTGCTCACGCAGCGCTGCGTGCTCCGGTTCGGGCAGGAGGTGCTGCATTCGCTCTTCCAGCAGGCGCTGACCGCTTCGCCCGGGGCGACGGCCCCGCCGCTCGTCGACGCGCTCGCGCGCTTCGTCCGGCCGGGGGTCCACATCACGCTCCTCTGGCGGCCCTGCCTCGAGCACGCGATCGCGCAGAAGCTGCCGCAGCGGACCGTCTACGCCATCCAGCCGTCGCTCCTCGGCGCCGGCGGCAAGCCGCGCATCGTCAAGCGCGCCGCGGGGGCGACCGCGTGGAAAATGGAGCCCGTCATGCCCAGGCGCTTCGATCTCGAGAGCGAGATCGTCGTGCTCCGACTCTATGGCGGCTACTCGGCGGAGCCGCGCCCCATCTTCTCGCCGCCGCTGCTCACCGAGGACGATCACATCCACGGCCCCCTCGGCGCCGACGGCGCCCGGCCGCCGCTATGGATGGAGGAGCTCCTGGCGCGGCCGCGCGTCCAGCCCGGCCTCTTCGTCGCGCTCTCGAGCCTCGACTTCCGCCACCGCATGCTGCTGCGCTGGCTCTACGATCAGCGCCCGGCGCCCCCGGACAGCCTGGCAGTCCTCGCGGCCGGGGTCGAGAGTAGCGAGATCGAGATCTGGGGCAACGGCGGCGGGCTGCCCGGCACGGGCCACATCGCGGCCACCACCGGAGATCTGGAGGAGCTCGCGGCTCAGCTCGACGCCTTCGCGGTGGAGGATGCCTCGTGACACACGCCCCCTTCCCCGGACACCAGCCGCACCGCGACAGCGAGTACCGGCGTGATATCGAATCTCCGCTTCTCCGCGATCCCTTCGTCGGCGCGCTCCTGCGCTGCTGGGTCGAGCAGCGGGAGGAGCTCCTCCGCTCCTGCCGGCGCTCTCTCGGCCGAGAGGACGGTGAGGAAGCGTTCAGCCGAGCGACTGTGTCGATGCTTCGGGCCACCGCCTCCGCAGAGGGCGTCCGCCGACCGGCGGCGTGGCTTCAGGCGATCGTGCGCCATGCCTGCGTGGACCTCCATCGCGAGCGGACGCGGCGCAGAAGACTCCTGCGGCTCGTGGACGAGGATCCCGGCGAGCTCGCGGCGGCCCCCCACACCGCTGCCGGCGATCCCGAGCGGACCCTCCTTGAACGGGAGACGCTCGCCCGGCTGGAGAGGGCCGTTCGCGCCCTGGCTCCGAGGCTGCGGGATCCTCTCTTGCTGCGCGTCGAGGAAGAGCTGTCGTACGCGGAGATGGCTGCGCTCCTGCTCGAATCGGAGGAGAACCTGCGCAAGCGCGTCCAGCTCGCCCGGCAGAGCGTGCGGTGTTCGGTCCTCCTCCAGCGAGAGCAGGCGCCGCGCTCCGGCCGGAACCAGCCCGCCGCTCGCGCCGGCCGCCCCGGCCTGCGCCGGGGCAGAGCGGGCGCCGCGGCGGACACGGATCCTGTCGACCCGAGCGCCGAGCCGTCGCCATACAGCAGCCAGCGACCATGAACGCCCACGAGGACCTGCACGACCTCCTGCTCGCCGACGCCGACGAGCGCCGCCCCGTGCTCGACGAGGGGCTGCCTGGCGACACCGCCCAGAGCGCGCCGAGGCCCAGGAAGGGCCGCGACGCCAACCACTGGCGGCGCACGGACGCCGATCGCAACGACCTGACCCTCCAGAGATGGGCCGTGATCGCGCCCGAGGGCCGGGAGGGCGACCGGATGATGGAGGCCGTCCAGCCGCTCGTCGCGCTGCGCGAAGGCGAGCAGGGCGCGCCCGCGCGCGTATATCGCGTGCCGCAAGGGATGGACGCGAAGCGATCGGCGGACTTTAGGAGAGAGATCTACTGGTCCGAGGAGGTGGCGGAGGAGGACAGGCCCCTTTACTTGATGATGCTCGGCGACCTCCATCACACCTCGCTGGAGCTCCAGCACGCGCTCGCCAACGACGCGCTCGCGGGGCGCGTCCATTTCGCGGACAGCGCGGGAGACACCGATCTTGCCGGCTATGCCGCCTATGCCGAGAAGGTCGTTCGCTATGCGCGGCGCGGCACGCCCGAGGCCTCGCCGGATCTGCTCTTCTACGTCACGCCCGACGGCTCGGCGGCCACGGTCACGGGCAAGGCCAGGCTCGTCGGCCCGAGCCTGGCCACATCGACCGAAGCGAGCGAGAGAGGCAAGCTCCCCGCAGCCTCGGTGCGCGAGATCTCCGCCGGCAGCGTGGACGACCTGCTCGCCGGGGGCGGCGGCGCGCGGCCCTCGGTGCTGCTCTCGGTGAGCCACGGGCTGGGCGCGCCCCGGCGTGGCTGGCGCAGGGAGGAGGACTCCTGGCGGCGCCAGGGGGCGCTCGTGATCGGCCACGACGAGATCCTCGACGCCGAGCGGCTGCGGGGCCAGACGTTCTTGCCGGGAGGGATATGGTTCTACCTGGCCTGCCTGGGCGCGGGCACGCCGGCGGCGAGCGCCTATCACACGTGGCTCTCGCAGCTCGCGCAGGAGGATCGTTATGGTGGCAGCCTGAAGGCCGTGTTGCACAGCCTCCCCGCGTCCGGCCAGCGCCCCTTCGTCGCGGCCCTGCCGCAGACCGCGCTGGCTAACCCCGCGGGGCCGCTCGCGATCATCGGTCACGTCGACCTTGCGTGGACCTACAGCTTCTCGAGCACGACGAGCCTGTCGGAGGGCAAGAGGTCCCGTATCTATCGCCCCCTCGAGGTGCTGGTCCGCGGCAGTCGCGCGGGGATCGCGCTGGAGGCGCTGATGGAGCTCTACCGCGGCGCGAACGACGAGCTCGCGCAGAGCTACCAGATCGAGGCCGACGCGCGCGCGGCGGGCCGCGCCGATCCCACCGATCGCGCCGATCGCGCCCACCTGTGGATGCTGCGCAACGATCTCCGCGGCTACGTGCTGCTCGGCGATCCGGCGGTGCGGCTGCCGCTCCAGCAGCTCGCGCTGCGAGCCGAGGCGCCCGCGCCCGTCGAAGTGCGCTCGACACAGGCGGAAGAGCCGGCCACCGACGCTGCGTCCGCGACCTCGGCGCCGGCGCGGGAGGCGGCCGTGCTGGCGATGATCCGCGGAGACGAGGCACCGCGCGCGATCGCGGCGCGCGTCATGGTGTCGCTGGAGACGTTGTGGACCTGGGTCGATGCCTATCGCGCGGGCGGGCGCGAGCGACTCGGCGGGTGAGGAGCGCTGAGCCTGCCTCGGGACGACGAGGCCTGATGGCCTCTCTTGCCTCCTCGGCGCACGACCGGGCACCGTGTCGCGCAAGAACGAACCGTCGGTCGCGCCCAGGCGTTGTACCCAGGAATCGCCTTGCTTTCGAGCGTGGCACCGGGTCTGCTTGGGGGCGTTCGCCCGCTCGGTAGGGCGAGGAGGCATTGGACCATGCGCAAGGTGTGGGCGGCTACGGTGATGGCGGCGGCGGCGCTGACGACAGCGCCACGACCTGTTGAGGCGTGCGGCGGATTCTTCTGCGGACGACAGCCGGTGGACCAGACCGCGGAGCGGATCGTGTTCGCGACGAACCAGGACGGTTCGGTCACGATGGTGACGCAGATCCAGTATGCGGGCGCGGCGCCGGACTTCGCCTGGGTGGTTCCGCTCGCCGAGGTGCCGGCGGTGGAGAGCCTTGATGTGTTCCCGCAGCTTGCGCTCACCGCCCTCGATACAGCGACGGGCCCGCAGTTCCAGTGGCCCGACGACCCGAGCTGCTCCCCCCCCGTGTTCGCGGGGGGCGGGCCCACCTCGAGCGGCAACGACGACAGCGGCGGCGTCACGGTGCACATCCGGGAAGAGGTCGGGCCGTACGACGTGGCCGTGATCGAGTCGACCGATCCCACGGCGCTCATCGAATGGCTTCGCAGCAACGACTTCCGCGTCAACGACGCGATGGCGCCGTACATCGGCATCTATACGAGCGAGGGGATGAAGTTCCTCGCGCTGCGGCTCCAGCCGGACGCCGAGGTCAGCGACATCCAGCCGTTCCGCTTCACGCTTCCGTCCGGGTCGCCGTCGATTCCGATCCGGCTGACGGCGATCGCGGCCGAGCCGGAGATGGGCATCACCGTGATGGTCCTCGGCGACCGGCGCTATGGGCCGGCCAACTGGCCGGACATCGAGATCGACGACAACCAGATCGTCTGGAGGCCGTACGAGTGGCCGACGCAGACGAACTGGACGGCGCTCGTCGCGCGCGGCGTCGACGAGGCCGGCGGCCGCGGCTTCGTCACGGAGATGAGCGGACCGACGGCCGGCATCGCCGAGCAGGTCCGCAACACGATGAGCTCGGACGAGGCGCAGATCGCCGCGCGCGACGCGCTGCTGCCGCTTCTGGAGAGCAACACGACCATCACCCGGCTCTATACCCGCCTGTCGCCCGAGGAGATGACCGTCGATCCGATCTTTCGGCGCACCGACGGTCCCGAGGTATCGAACGTCCGCATGCTCGCGCGCCACGTCGACGGCCGCGACATGTGCGTGAGCGCTCCGGGCCCCGAGTCTGCCGCCGCGTCGGCGTGCGACTTTGCGGCGTGCGGCGCAGGCGGCCTGTGCCGCGTCGTCGAGGTCGCAGGCGGCACCCAGCCTGTGGCCGCCTGCGCGTGCGTGCCCGGGACGACCGCGCGCACCACGTTCGATCCGTCGGGTCGGCCGACGGTGACCTGCCAGGACCTCCGCATGTCGTTCCTCAACCCGGGTGACCGGACGCTTCCTGACGCGCCGCCGCTGGCGGATCCCTGTGCGACGTTCGATTGCGGCCCGCACGGCGAGTGCGTGCCCATGAACATGACGCCGACCTGCCGCTGTTCGACGGGTTATGTGGCGGTGGGTGCCATCGCCGGCGACGGCAGCCGGGAGACGACCTGCGTGCTCCCCGACGAGCCCGTCCCCGCGTCCTTCTACGACCGGCGCGTCCCGCACCTGCCCGATTCGCTGCCGGGCGGCCGACCGGTCGATGTGCCGCCGCCCACCGTCGAGGCCACTGCTTCTGGAGGCTGCAACGCCGGCGGCCATGCTGGCCGTGCCGGCGGACTCGGCGGCGCGCTGCTCGGGCTGCTGCTTGCCGTGCGCCGCCGCCGGCGCTCCTAGGAGCGCCACGCCGTGACCTGCTCGACCTCCGCCGCCGGTCTCGTCGTGCTCCTGGCGCTCGCTCCTGGCTGCGCCGGCGGGGACGAGCCGCCGGCGCAGGGCATCGCCGAGCTCGGCACCGGTGAGTGGCAGTTCGAGCCGCGGGCCGACGGCCAGGAGGTCGAGCTCGCCCACGGCGCGCAGGGCGGCTGGCACCTGTGG
>JAICEP010000325.1 GCA_025924095.1 Sorangium sp. | reverse complement strand
GTGCTCCAGTCCAGGTGGCCCAGGGAGCGGGCATAACGCCTCAGGTGATGCTTTGTGCGCGTGTGATACGAGAGCGCGCGCTCGACGGGGCTTCTGGACATGGGGCCGCTCAGCGCACCCAGGGTAGCAGCGGCCCGGGGCGCCGCTACCGGACCGAGCGAGCTCTTCGGCTGGGTCCCCTGTCCTTCAAGATGAGCTCGGCGGGGCCCGCCATCAGGTTCCAGCCTCGCGCTGCACGGATATTCCAGGCTGAATGTGTCGTTCTCGATGGATCGGTAAGGCCCATGCCTGCTCGATATAAGCGAGGCACTCCATGATGGAGCCCTGTTTGCCGGCCTCCCGCGACCCGCGCGGGATCGCGCGCTCGACCGGACAGACGGTGTACTGCTTCTCGTGATCGACGACGACGCGATAGGTGGCTGCGTCCTGTCGCTCTTCCTGGCTCATCTTCACCTCCGAGGGTCGGCCCGATTGCGCTGCGGGGTCGCACCATAACCTCGGCGCTCGCGCAGGCGAGCCCGAATCTCGGAGCGCGGATCGCAGGATCAGGCCGTCTCCGGCCCGATACGGCGTCATGCCGGGGTCAATGCCCATGTCCTGACATGGTGCCGGCGGACCGATGGACGGTGGATCGACTCCCCTGTCCGGGCCGCCAGCCGAGATCATGCAAGGCGGCCACCCGGGGCGCTCAGCTGTAGACCCCCTGCACGTACTCGGTCAGCATCTTGATCTCGGCCTCTTGCTCGCGGCTCGCCCAGTGCACGAGATCGCCGATCGAGATCATCCCGACCACCCGCCCGTCCTGGACCACCGGCAGGTGACGGCAGCGCCGCTCGGTCATGACCGCCATGGCCTGCCGCGCCGTCGTGCTCGGCTCGACGCAGACGACCTCGCAGGTCATCACCCCGGCGACCGGGGTCGTCGCCGGATCGCGCCGGGCCAAGATCACCCGCGTCATCACGTCCCGCTCGCTGATGATGCCGCTCGGGGACCCGTCGATGCTCACGAGCAGCGCGCCCACGTGTCGCGCGCACATCGACTGCACGGCCTCGACGACTGTCGCCTCCGGCGAGATGGTGTAGACGTTCCGACCCTTCCTGCTGAGGATTTCGCCGACGCTGTCCATCGTTGCCTCCTTCCCAGACCCAGTCGGAAGCATGACAAGAAATCGAGCGGTGGGACCGGGACGCGCGCAGATTTTTCGGCTTCTTTTCACCTGGAAGCCTGGCTTCTCGCGCTCCACGGCCGCGCTCGCCTCAACGTGGGTCGCGGACCGGGGAGGGGGCGGCCGTGCTGAGGGCGCGCGGCGGCCTCCCGTCCACCAGCGCGTGCAACGGGGTCGTACGATCACGGCGCGCCGATGCGTTGACGGTGGAATAGTTGGACGTGGGTGCTTCCAGAAACATTTCTGAAACTTCGTCGGACCCGGGACTGGAAACCGTCCACCTCGTTTCCTAGTACCGCGTCGCCCAAGTTCATCCGAGGTCCGCCGCGGAGAGACCGGCGTGGAGGCGAGCCATCTCGGATGGCTCGCTGGCGCGCTGGCCACGTGAGCGACGAACCTGGACGAGCCTGGACGACAACGTACCAGCGGTCGGCGCAGCGGCTGCGGGACTCACGTCCTGCCCGCGCGCCCGAAGGTCGAATACCACCAAGCCCATGCCGAAGATCCCGGATCCACCAGCACCGGACCCATTGACGTGGAAGAGCGATCTCGTCGCAGGATTCCTCGTCTTCTTGATCGCTCTACCGCTCTCCCTTGGCATCGCCATGGCGAGCGGATTTCCCCCCATCGCAGGCGTGCTCACCGCCGTCATCGGCGGCGTGGTCGCCACCTGGCTCGGCAGCGCGCCGCTCACCATCAAGGGCCCGGCCGCGGGGCTCATCGTCATCGCGCTCGGCGCGGTGCAGGAGCTCGGCGGCGGGGACAACGCGACAGGCTACCGCCGCGCGCTCGCCTGCATCGCCGTCGCCGCCGTGGTGCAGATCGCCTTCGCGCTCGCGCGCGCCGGCACCCTCGGCGATCTCTTCCCCTCCTCGGTGGTGCACGGCATGCTCGCGGCCATCGGGATCATCATCTGCTCGAAGCAGATTCACACGCTCCTCGGCGTCACCCCGACCGCCAGCGCGCCGCTCCAGCTGCTGCTGGAGATCCCGGCGAGCGTCCTCCGGCTGAACCCCGAGATCGCCCTGATAGGCGTCCTGTCGCTCGTCCTCCTGTTCGGATACCCGGCGCTCGCCAGGAGGACGCGATGGATGCAGAAGATCCCCGCGCCGCTCCTCGTGCTCGCGGCCTCGATGCCGCTCGCGCTCGCCTTCGACCTGGAGCACGAGCACACGTACACGCTCCCGCTGACGGGCTCGATCTACACGATCGGGCCGCAGTTCCTCGTCAACCTGCCGGGGAGCCTGGCGCAGGCGATCGTCTTCCCGGACTTCAGCCGGGTCACCTCGCCCGCGTCCATCAAGTACGTCCTGATGTTCGCCATGGTGGGAAGCATCGAGTCGCTGCTGTCCACCAAGGCGGTCAGCTCTCTCGATCCCGAGCGGCGCCGCCCTGACCTCGACAGGGACCTGCTCGCCACCGGCCTCGGCAACCTCGTCGCGGGCCTGCTCGGCGGGCTGCCCATGATCTCGGAGATCGTCCGCAGCTCCGCCAACCTCGGCTACGGCGCGAGGAGCCGGCTCTCGAACTTCTTCCACGGCGCCTTCCTCCTGCTCTTCGTCGCCTTCGCGCCGGGGCTCATCCACCGGATCCCCCTCGCCGCGCTCGCCGCGATGCTGACGTTCACGGGCATCCGCCTCGCGTCTCCCGGGGAGCTCGTGAAGACGTTCCGCATCGGCAAGGAGCAGCTCGTGGTCTTCGTCGCCACCGCCGCGATCACCATCGCGACCGATCTGCTCGTGGGGGTCGCGGCCGGCATCGCCGTGGAGATGCTCATCCACGTGCTCAACGGCGCGCCGCTCCGCAACCTCTTCCGGCCCGGCCTCGAGGAGCACGTCGACGGCGGGCGGGTCGTGCTGCGCGTCAAGCAGGCGGCCGTCTTCAGCAATTACCTCTCGATCAAGCGGAGGCTCGCGCGGCACCCGGGCGCCCCTGCCATCGAGATCGATCTCGCCGACACCGGTCTTGTCGATCACACGGTCATGGCCAACCTGCACGATCTCAAGGCCAGCCTCGCGCGCGAGGGGCGGGCGCTGACGCTCTCAGGCCTCGACGACCACGGCCCGATGTCATCGCACCCACTTTCTGCGCGGAAGCGGAAGCGGAAGGAGAAGCCGCCTTCGCGGGCGCAGGATGATGAGGAGGATGAGAAGGAGGAGCCGTCGAGCCCGCACGGTGCGGGCGAGATGCGCGAAAGATCCGCGTGCGCGCAGCGCATCTGGAGGGATAATCACCATCGTACGATTGACATGAACGAGCCAACGTCGAAGTCCGGCGCAGACGAAGCTCCAGAAGAGCGCCTGCGCACCCTCCTCCAGCACGCCGGTCACTTCCTGCCAGCGCAGGGGCCCATCGGCGTGTTCGTCCACCACAACACGCTGCACGCGTTCCAGCACCTGCCGTTCCACGACGCGCTCGCCACGGCGAGCGCGCTGTTCGAGGCAGAACCGTTCCTCTCCGAGGCGGAGTACCGCGCGCACATCGCGTCAGGTCGGATCGACGACCAGGACATCGAGGCGGCGCTCGCCGAGCGCTT
Organism: Sorangium sp.; assembly: GCA_025924095.1. Classification (GTDB taxonomy): domain Bacteria; phylum Myxococcota_A; class Polyangia; order Polyangiales; family Polyangiaceae; genus Sorangium. The sequence goes on along the minus strand of JAICEP010000325.1, from coordinate 4,866 downwards.
CGCCGAGAGGCCCGACGAGCGCCGACGCCCGCTGTCACGGAACGAGATCGAGCGCCTCGCGCTGCGCTTCGGCATCGAGACCGTCACCGAGGCGGGGCTCCGGTGGCGCATCGCCGAGGCGGGAGAGACGCGCAGGCTCCGGCCCGACCTCCCGACCGAGCCGTACCGCCGCCTCATCGTCAAGACCGAGCGCTGGCTCGCCGACCGCCCCGACGCCGCGGCGCGCCTCCTCGATCAGGGCGGCCGCGACCCGGAGTCCCGCGCCGCGCTCGCCCTCTGGGAGGCGTGCCGCAGCGTGCCGCTGCCGCCCGCGCCGCCCGCCGAACGACCGCTCATAGGCCGCGTGGGGGTCGATCGATCGCACCGCGATCTGCTGCTCGCGCTCACGGGGGAAGATCCGGCCGAGCTCATCGACCCGCTCTTCATCCGGCTCCTCGGCGCCTACCTCGACGAGGGCGTCGCGCACTGGGCGATGCCGGACCGCGCGCGGGGGCTCTTTCGCGCGTTCCGCGGCCTCGTGCTGGAGGGATCAACGCCGGCCGGCGCGCACCTCGCCGGGCTCGGCGCGGAGCTCCGCCGGCTCGGAGCGAGCGCGCCGCCCGCCGCCATCGTCGTCGCCGCCCTGCGCGAGCTCGGCGTCGCGGAGGACCGATGGGAAGGCTACGTGACGCGCGTCCTGCTCGAGCTGCCGGGCTGGGCGGGCTTGATCCACCGCCTCGAGCACACCCCGGGCGACCGGCCGCAGGGCTCGCCGCCCGCGTCGCTGCTCGAGTACCTCGCGGTGCGCCTGACCCTCGCCCGGTACGCCCTGCGCGACGTGGCGCGCCGGAGGCTCGGGTTCGAGGGGCCGCTCGCGGGGCTCGTCGAGCACGCCCGGCGCGTCGCGAGGCACGCCGAGCCGCCGCGACGCTCGCCCGATTGCGATCGGCCGTTCCGCCTGTTCCAGCTCGCGCAGCTCGCGGGGCTCTCGGTCGCAGAGATCCAGCCGCTCCCGGCGGCGGACCGCATCTGGGCGCTCGAGGCGCTCGAGGCGCTCGACGAGGTGACGCGGCGGCGCCTCCTGCACGAGGCCTACGAGCGTCACCACCGGGTCGAGGTGCTGCACGGCATCGCGGCGAACCTGCGGCGCCCGGCGGACGAGCGCGCGGTCGTGGATCCTCGGTTCCAGGTCGTGCTCTGCATCGACGATCGCTGCGAGGGCCTCCGGCGGCATTTCGAGGAGCTCTCGCCGCGGCACGAGACCCTCGGCTTCGCCGGGTTCTTCGGCGTGCCGATCCGGTACCGCGGGCTCGACGACGCCGGCCACGTGAGCCTGTGCCCCGTCGGCGTCGAGCCGGCGCACGAGATCGTCGAGCGGCCCCGCGAGGAGGACGGCGGGCTCCTCCGGAAGGGGCGCCGCAGGCGCTGGGCGCGCCTCGTCCACGCGCTCGGGCACGGGACGCGGACCCTCTCGCGCGGCCTCTTGCTCACGCCGACCCTCGGGCTGCTCTCCACGATCCCGCTCGTCGGGCGCATCCTCTTCCCGAGGGTGGCCGCGCGGCTGCGCCGCGCGCTCGAGCGCCGCCTCCTGCCGGCGGTGCCGACCCACCTCCGCAGCCCGCACGAGGACGGGGAGCCGGCCGGCAGCGGAGGGGCGCCGTTCACGGCCTCCGAGAAGGCCGCCAGGGTGGCGGCGACGCTCGAGAGCATGGGGCTCACCCGGGGCTTCGCGCCGATCGTGGCGGTGCTCGGCCACGGCTCGGCCAGCGTGAACAACCCGCACCAGTCCGCGTACGACTGCGGCGCGTGCGGCGGCCGGCACGGCGGCCCGAACGCGCGGCTGTTCGCCGCCATGGCCAACGACCGGGAGGTGCGCGCGCTCCTGGCCGCGCGCGGCATCGACATCCCGGACGGGACCTTCTTCCTCGGCGGGATGAACAACACGACGACGGAGGAGATCGTCTTCTACGACGATCACCTCGCGCCGGCGTCGCACCGCGGCGAGATCGCGGCGCTCATCGACGCCCTCGGCGAGGCGCGCAAGCGCCACGCGCACGAGCGCTGCCGTCGCTTCGCGTCGGCCTCGGAGCGCCTGAGCCCCGAGCGGGCGCTCGCGCACGTCGAGGCGCGCGCCGTGGACCTCAGCGAGGCCCGGCCCGAGCTCGGCCACGCCACGAACGCCGTCTGCGTGGTCGGCCACCGCCAGCTCACCCGCGGGCTGTTCCTCGACCGCCGGGCGTTCCTCGTCTCGTACGACCCGGACCAGGACCCCTCCGGCGCGATCCTCGAGCGCGTCCTGCTCTCCGCCGGCCCTGTCGGGGCGGGGATCAACCTCGAGTACTACTTCTCCCGCGTCGACAACCTCCGCTACGGCGCCGGGACCAAGCTCCCGCACAACCTCGCCTCGCTGCTCGGCGTCATGGACGGCTCGCTGAGCGATCTGCGCACCGGCCTGCCCAAGCAGATGATCGAGATCCACGAGCCGGTGCGCCTGCTCGTCATCGTGGAGGCGAGCACGGAGACGGCCGCGGCGATCTGCGCGCGGCAGCCCTCGCTCCGCGAGCTCATCTTCAACGGCTGGATCCAGCTCGTCTGCGTCGATCCGGCGACGGGCCAGATCGCGCACCTCGCCCGCGGCGCCTTCGCGCCGTTCACGCCCCCGGAGCGCCCTCTGCCCACGGTCCAGCGGTCCGCCGACTGGTACGCGGGCCAGCGCGGCTTCCTCCCGCCCGCCATCGTCCACGCCGCCGCCGCGCCTCCGCGGCCCTCGCCGGAGATCGCTTCCCATGCTGCCTGACCTCCTCCTCGGCAAGCTCGCCGCGGTCGCCGTGCTCTCGCCGGCGCTCGCGTTCGCCGCGCTCGGCGCCTACCTGCTCCTGCTGCGCACGCCGGGCGAGCGCGTCGTGTCGGGCGTCGTGCTGTCGGCCCTCTCGCTCTCGCTCGCCGCCTCGCTCGTCGTCTGGGGCTCGTCGGTCATGGCGCCCCACGCCTTCCTCTCGGTGGAGCTCGGGCGCTGGTTCGAGGCCTCGGGCTACTCGTTCGACATCGTCCTGCTCGTCGACCGGCTGTCGACGACGATGATGGTGCTCGTCTCGCTCATCGCGCTCATCGCCGGCAGGTTCTCGGTCGCGTACCTGCATCGCGAGGCGGGGTTCGCGCGGTTCTTCCTGCTCCTCGCCCTGTTCTCGACGGGCATGCTGGCGCTCGTGTCCGCGGGGAGCATCGACCTGCTCTTCGCCGGCTGGGAGCTCGTCGGCGCGACGAGCGTGCTCCTCGTGGCCTTCTTCCACGAGCGCGCGGCGCCGGCGCGGGCGGCGCTGCGCGTCTACATCACCTACCGGCTCTGCGACGTGGGGCTGCTCGTGGCCCTGGTGCTGATGCACGAGATCTCGGGCTCCTCCCATTTCGCCGAGGTGTTCGGCGGCGCCGCGTGGCCCGGGCCCGCCGCCGCGATCAGCGCCTCCGCTGCCACGGCGCTCGCGCTGTGCCTGTTCCTCGCCGCGATGGGCAAGAGCGCGCTGTTCCCCGTCGGCAGCTGGCTTCCGCGCGCGATGGAGGGGCCGACGCCGTCGAGCGCGCTCTTCTACGGGGCGATCTCGATCCACGCGGGCGTGTACTTGATGCTGCGCGCGGCCCCGCTGCTCGAGCGCTCGCCCGTGGCGAGCGCGGCGGTGGCCGGCGTCGGGGCGCTCACGGCCGCCTACGGGACGCTCGTGGGCCGGGCGCAGGCGGACGTGAAGAGCGCGCTCGCGTACGCGACGATGTCTCAGGTCGGGATCATGTTCGTGGAGATCGGCCTCGGGTACTACCGGCTCGCGCTTGTGCACCTCTTCGCGCACGCGTGCCTGCGGTGCCTGCAGATGCTGCGCGCGCCCTCGGCGCTCCGCGACGCGCAGGAGATCCGGGCCGCGCACGCCGGCGAGCCGCTGCCGCACCTCGGGATCGCCGCCCGCGTGCTGCCGGCGTCGCTCGTGCGGCGCGTGTACTGGCTCTCCCTCGAGCGCTTCCACCTGGAGGCGCTGCAGCAGCGGCTCATCGCCGCGCCGCTCATGCGCCTCGGGCAGGCGATCGACGGCTTCGAGCGCCGCTGGGTCGCGGCGCTGAGCGGCCTCGCCGAGCGCGAGGCGGGCGACGCGGACGAGGCGGGCGCTCGCGGCGAGCGCGCGGGCGCGGGGGCCTCGGCGCCCAGCGCGAAGGGGGCGCGCTCATGAGCATGTTCCTGCTCCTCTCGGCGACCGTGCTCGCGCCCGCGCTCGCCGCGCTGGCCGTCTCCCGCGCGCGCAGCGACGAGGCCGCGCGCCGCGTGGCCCTCGCCGGCGCCGCGCTCACCCTGGGGCTCTCGCTCGTGTCGCTCGCGCTGTTCCACGCCGCCGGCGGCGTCGCGGTCGACGCGATCGGCCCCGCGGTGCCGCTCCTCGGCGTGCGCTTCCGCCTCGGCCTCGACGGCTTCACCGCCACCCTGTTCCCGCTGCTCGGCTTCATGCTGCTCGCCCTGATCGCCGCGGGGCCGCGCGCCGCGCTCGAGCGGCAGAACCTCACGGCGCTGCTCACCACGGGCAGCGCCATCCTCGGCGTCTACTGCGCCTCCGACCTCGCGTTGCTCGCGGTGGCGTGGGTCGCCGCGTTCCTGCCGGGCGCGCGCCTGATCGCCAGGAGGGGCGCGGCCGACAAGCTCCTGCGGCGCACCTACCGCATCTTCCTGATCGGCGGCACGGCGCCGCTCGTCCTCGCGCTCGGCATCATGGCCGCGCTCGCCGCGCGCCGCGGCGTGGCGATGCCGTTCGACCTCCAGGAGGTCGCCCGCGCCGGCATCCCCGAGGCATGGCAGTCGCCGCTGTTCGCGCTCGTCGGCATCTCGGTGCTGATGCGCATGGCCGCCGTGCCGTT
>JAICEP010000324.1 GCA_025924095.1 Sorangium sp. | reverse complement strand
CCGCGGCCACGGCAGACGCGGCGACGGGGAACGGAGCGGCGTCATGAGCCAGGAGCAGGCGGCGGCGAAGAGCGGTTCCCCGGGGGCGGCCGACGCGTCCAGCGACGCCGAGGAGCCGATCGAAGACAAGCCGATGTCGTTCTGGGAGCACCTCGACGAGCTGCGCAAGCGGCTCGTCCGGAGCATCCTCGTCTTCTTCGCGGCCTGCTTCGTGGGGTGGGAGGTGCGCGAGAAGCTCCTGCACTTCCTGACCATCCCGTTCGTGCAGGCGTGGCGGGAGCAGAGCCTGCCGGGCGACCCCTCGCTCCACTTCGGCGCGCCCGCGGCCGCGTTCGTCGCTTACTTCAAGCTGTCGATGATCGGCGGCGCGGCGCTGGCCTCGCCGTTCATCTTCTACCAGCTGTGGTCGTTCGTCGCGCCGGGCCTCTACGCCCGCGAGAAGCGCTACGTCATCCCCTTCGTCCTGTTCTCGACGATCCTGTTCGTGGGCGGCGGCCTGTTCGGCTGGCGCGCGGCCTTTCCGATCTCGTTCGGCTACTTCCTCAGCATGGCCGGCACGGTCGGCAGCGGCGGGGTGACGATCACACCGACCGTGATGATGGGCGACTACCTCGACTTCGTCGCCCAGCTCCTGCTCGGCTTCGGGATCATCTTCGAGATCCCGCTCATCGTGCTGTTTCTCTCCCTCGCGGGCGTCATCAACTACCTGCAGCTCATCCTGTTCGGCCGCTGGTTCGTGTTCGCCGCCTTCGTGCTGGCCGCCATCCTGACGCCGCCCGACATCACCAGCCAGCTCGTCATGGCCGTGCCGATGTGCATCCTCTACGTGGTCTCGATCGGCCTCGCGTACGTCTTCGGCAAGCCGCCGACGGACGCCCAGCGCGAGGCGTACAAGAAGCGCAAGGAGAAGGAAGTCTCCAAGGGCTGACGGCCGGCGCGGCGCGGTTCAGGCTGGCTGCGCCGCCTCCGCGCGTCGCCCTCGGCGCCCGGCGCGGGGTCCACGGCACCGCGCGTCGTCCTCGGCGCATCGTCGGCGGCACCGCACCTTGGGCGTCCTGGCCGCGGCACCACGCCCCGTCCTCTGCGCCCCGCGCCCCGTCCTCTGCGCCCCGCGCCCCGTCCCCTGCGCCCGGCGCATCGTCGGCGGGCCCTGCGCGCCGCCGGGACCGTGGAGCTCAGGCGGCGGGCGCAGGCGCCGCGGGCGCCGTCTTCCGGCTCCGTGTCACGTGGATCGCGATCGCCGCGCCGGCCATCGCGAGCCCGATGAGCTGCGACGTGGACAGGCCGAGGAGGCCCCCTCGATCGTCGGCGCGCCCGAACTCGAGCGTGAAGCGCCCGAGCGCGTAGAGGCCGAGGAACGTCGCGAAGACCTGCCCGTCGTACCGCTTCCGCCCGTGCACGTAGAGCATGCAGATCGCCGCGATGGCGAACGACATGGCCGACTCGTAGATCTGCGTCGGGTGCACCGGGTGCGACGGCACGCGCGCGCTCACGAGCTCGTGCAGCTTGAACTGCGCCTCGCTCGCGGGGCTGTTCGGCGGGAACGAGAGCCCGAACGCCCCGTCGGTGCGCTGGCCGAAGCAGCAGCCGGCGAGCAGGCAGCCCATCCGGCCGAACCCGAGGCCCAGCGGCACGGCGAAGCCCGCCATGTCCGCCGCCTTCCAGAACGGGAACCGATCGCGCTTGAGCAGCCAGTAGGCCGCCGCCGACGCGCCGAAGAAGCCGCCGTAGTACGTCAGGCCGCCGGCCCAGAACTTCGCCCACGCCAGGCAATCGCGCTCGGTCGGGTGGCAGACCCCCTTCGCGGCGTCCCAGACGCCGTGGTACCGCGGCACGCAGAGCGCCTGCTCGACCTTCCAGTCGACGAGCGAGGGATCCGTGCACAAGTGCACGTAATCCCAGAAGTATCCGTCGGCGATAACGTGGAGGAGCCTGCCGCCGATGACCCCCGCGAGCAGGCAGGCGAGCCCCAGATCGACGACCACGTCCGGATCCTCGCCGATCCGCCGCGCCCAGAGGGCGCCGATCGCTGTCGCGAAGAGGAAGCCGGTCAGCAGCAGCAGGAAGTAGGCAGGGAACGCGACGTCGAGCAGGCGGAACAGCTCGGGCCGCATGGTCAGCCCGCCGACGCCTTCGCTCCGGTCGCGCCGGAGGTCGCGCCGGAGGGCTTCCTCGCGAGCTCGGGGCGCTGGGGAGAGAACATGTCGATCGCCATCAGCCCGACGCCCACGACGATCGCGATGTCGGCGACGTTGAACGTCGGCCACACGAACGTCGGCGTGAACCGAACCTGGATGAAGTCGATGACGTACCCGTAACGGATCCGGTCGACGAGGTTCCCGAGCGCGCCGCCGAGCACGAGCGGCAGCCCCCACCGGAGCGCGATCTGGGAGGGGTGGAGCTTCCGGTACAGCGAGACGATGAAGACGATCGCGGCGAGCGAGACCACGAGGAAGAAGGGACGGCGGATCGCCTCGCTCTCGTCGCCCAGGATGCCCCACGCCCCGCCGTGGTTCTTCGCGTAGATCAGGTTCAGGTGATCCTTGATCACCTCGATCTTCCGGAGCGCGAACGGCCGGGGCGAGGCGGCGAGGTCGGCGAGGTCGGTGAGCGCGCGCGGCTCCAGCCGGTCCTTGGCCCACCACTTCGTGCCGAGATCGGCCACAAGCGTGACCGCCGACACGCCGAGCAGGAACGCATACGACGGGCGGTAGGTGGGCTTCGCCGGTGCGACCACATCGTCGGCGTCCCCCTCCGGCGAGGAGGCGCGCCCCGCGTCGTCGCGCTCGCCGGCGGCCAGCGGCTCGTCTTCCGGTGCTTTCACCGGCGCGGCGCGGTCCGGCTCCGCCTCGGCACCCTCGGTCTTCACGGCAGCATCTCGCGGCGTCGCGTCTTCAGTCATGCGGAGCGCGTTCCTCTACGACAAACCGAGCGCTCCGGCAAAGGCTTCCCTCCGCGCGCGCCGTATCGCCCGTCTCCCGCGTCTTTCATGTCGTGCCTCCCGGCGTGCGCGCGCACAGCCTGCTCCGGTCGCGCTGCCTGCTTCGGTCCTTCAGGCGGCCGGCGGCGCCGGCGGAGGCGCTTCCGTCGATAGCGGAGCGGCGGCGTCGCTGCCTGCCGGGCTGCCGGGAGCGCCGCTCGGGTCGGGAGAGGGAGCGCTCGCGTTGCGGGCGGAGGCGATCATGTCCGTCGACATCAGGATGACGCCGGCGACGATCGCGATGTCGGCGACGTTGAACGTCGGCCAGTGAAACTCCTGGCCGCCTCGGGTCACGTACACGTCGATGAAGTCGATGACCCAGCCGTAGCGGATCCGGTCGACAAGGTTGCCCATCGCGCCGCCGAGCGCCAGCGCGAGCCCCCACTTCATCGCGGTCTGGTCCTTGTGGACGCGCCGGTAGATCGAGACGATGAAGACGATCGCCGCGGCCGAGACGAACAGGAAGAACGGCCGCCGCAGGCCGTCCGGGAGGCTGCGGAGGAAGCTCCAGGCGCCGCCGGGGTTCTGCGCGAAGATGAAATCCAGGTGGTCCGGGATGACCGTGACGATCTTCGGGCCCGACCGCTTCGCGTCGAACCCGGCGAGCCGCGCGTGCGCCCACGCCTTCGTCGCCAGATCGGCGGCGCACGAGACGAGCGCAACGACGGCCACGAAGGCGAGCGAGGCGCGCTCGCCTCGGGGGAGCTCGTCCGGAAGGGGTGAGGCGGGCGACGCTTGCGCTGCGCCAGAGGACATCACCCTCGCTTCTACGCGATGGTGCAGCGCGGAGCAAACGGCCCGGAGCAGCGCGACGCCGGGCGGGCTCCGGGCCCGTTCACCGCCTGTTCAGGATCATCAGCGAGCGCTCCGGAGCGCTCGCCTGCGCGGGCGCCTTCTCCTGCGGTTTGCGCGGCTCTGCCGGCTCGATCGCCGGCGCCCGCTTCCTGCTCCGCGCGATCTGCACCTCGGCGTACGCCTGGAGGGCCGCGCCGCGCTGCCGCTCCAGGGCCGCCGTGCGCCCGAGCGCCTCGGCCAGCTGCGCCCGGCGCTCCGCGAGGTACGCGAGATCCCTCGCCTCGGCGAGCCCCCTCCCCTCGGCGAACGCGCGCTCCGCGCGCTCCAGCGCCTCGAGCGCGCCTTGCAGATCGGCGGGCGCGAGCTCCGCCGCCGCGCCCGCTCGGGCGCGCGCGTAGCTCTTCCGCGCGCCGATGAGCTCCTTCGGCGGAAGCGGGGCGCTCGCGCACCCGAGCAGGCCGCCGAGGAGCAGCATGACCACGATCCCCTGGTTGTATCGCATGGTTTCGCGCCTCTTCCCGCGAGCCCCTAGCGGAGCCGCTGATGGATGGATCCGACCTCCGCGACCGCCTCACGCGCGAGCGCCTGGGCCCGCGCCTCGCGCGTGAGGGCGAGCGCGAGCTCCGCGTCCGCCTGCGCGCGCAGCAGCATGCGCCGCGCCCGATCGCGCACGCCCTCGGCCGACAGCCGCCTCGCTCGCTCCACCTGCTCCCTGGCGAGGCACAGGTGGATGTCCGCCGGCGGGACCTCCTCGGCGCCGACCTCCTCGGCGGCCCGGATCATCGCCTCCGACGCGACGATCCGCTCGCTGAACGGCGGCGTGCGCGCGGCGCACCCCGCCGCCGACGCGCCGAGGAGCGTCAAGATCACTGCGTTTCTCATGTGCGACACCTCGTGGCCAGCCCCGGACGAGCGGTCGCCCGGAGCAGGCGGGTCAAAGAGCGGTTGTGGACCTCGACTCCGGATCTCCGTCGCCGGTCGGCTCGTCCTCAGGCAACGGGCACACCAGGCCCGCCCGCCCTGGGGCCGCGCCTGAGCGCCCCCGCGAGGCGCGCCTCCCGCCGTCCGTCGGTGCAGCAGGATGGCCGGAGACGCTGAGACATCGCCTCACGCGCCGTATCCGCGCTTCCCAGCCGTTGCGCGCAAACGAGCCATTCGCCGGCGCCTCGGTGTGCCTCGCGCGCAGCGCCTCGACGGCGGGAGAGCCGCCGACATCCGATCTCGTTCGAGGACACGAGAGCTCCTCTCTCCGATGTACGCGCGCCTGCCGCGCCGGTCCTCGCCGTCCCCTGCGCCCCTCCCCTGCGCCGCCCGCCGAGATCCAGCGTAGCGGGTCATCGCAGATCCACCCACCGCCACCCTCGGCGCCCGATCCGGTTGAGCGACACGGCGCATCTGTTTAGTATGCCGGGGTCATGCCGTCGCCCCCCTGGAAGATCGAGACCGGCGTCGAGACGGTCATCTCGTCGTGGCTTGCCTCGGGCTACGTTCGCCCGTGTTTTGCCGCGGATCGCGAGCTGCCGCCGGCCGAGGCGCGCACCGCGGCGATGCCCGAGGCGCTCTCGCCGGCGCTCCGCGGCGCGCTGGAGCGGCGCGGCATCTCCCGGCTCTACGACCACCAGGCCCGGGCGTTCACGGCCGCCCGCGCGCCGCGCGGCGCGGGGGCGGCCGAAGAGCCGGCGCGGGCCGGGCGGCACGTGGTCGTCGCCACGCCCACGGCGAGCGGCAAGAGCCTCTGCTTCCATCTCCCGGTGCTCGACGCGCTGGCGGAGGGCGCCGCGTCGGGCCAGGGCGGCAGCGCGATCTACCTGTACCCGACCAAGGCGCTCGCCCGGGACCAGGAGGCCGGCCTGCACGCGCTCATCCGCGAGGCCGGGCTCACGATCCCGGCCATCGTCTACGACGGGGACACGCCGGGCGACGCGCGTCGGGCGGCGCGCGAGCGCAGCCCCATCGTCATGACCAACCCCGACATGCTCCACGCGGGGATCCTGCCGCACCACGCGCACTGGGCGCGGACGTTCCAGCGCCTGCGCTACGTCGTGCTGGACGAGCTCCACACCTACCGCGGCGTGTTCGGCTCGCACGTCGCCCACGTGCTCGCCCGGCTGCGCCGCGTCGCCGCCTTCCACGGCTCGAGCCCGACGTTCCTCTGCGCGACGGCGACCATCGGCAACCCGCGGGCGCACGCCGCGCGCCTCCTGGGCATCGCCGAGGACGAGATCGAGCTCATCGACGAGTCCGGCGCCCCGCGCGGGCCGCGGCGCTTCTTCCTGTACAACCCGCCCGTGGTGAACGCGGAGCTCGGGGTGCGCGCCAGCACCCTGAAGAGCGCGGTGCGCCTCGCCGGGGATCTCGCGCGGGCCCGCGTGCCGACGCTTGTGTTCGGCCAGTCGCGCAACTCGGTCGAGATCATGCTGAAGTACCTGCGCGAGGGCGTCGGCAAGGAGATCGGGGCGGAGGACGCGATCATGGCCTACCGCGGCGGCTACCTCCCGGAGACGCGCCGCCGGGTCGAGCGGGGGCTACGCGACGGCGAGATCCTCTGCGTCGTGGCCACGAACGCGCTCGAGCTCGGCATCGACGTCGGCGAGCTCGACGCGGTGATCTGCGCCGGCTATCCCGGGTCGGTCGCGGAGACGTGGCAGCGCTTCGGCCGCGCGGGCCGGCGCGGCAAGACGAGCATCGCCGTCCTGTGCGCGACGAGCGCGGCGCTCGACCAGTACCTCGCGAGGAACCCGAGCTACCTGCTCGAGCGCAGCGCCGAGTCGGCCCGGATCGATCCGCACAACACCGAGATCCTCGTGCAGCACCTCAAGTGCGCGGCGTTCGAGCTGCCGTTCCTCAAGGGGGAGTCCTACGCGGCGATGCCGGCGGACGACACCGTCGCGGCGCTCCGCTTTCTCCAGGACAAGGGGGTCATCCACGAATCGAACGATCGGTTTCACTGGGCAACCGACGCCTATCCGGCGAACCACGTGAGCCTGCGCTCGGTGGGCTGGGACAACTTCGTCATCATCGACAAGGCGCATGGCAAGACGCTCGCGGAGCTCGACTGGCGCGCTGCGCCGACGATGCTCCATGAGCAGGCCATCTACCAGCACGACGGCGAGCAGTACCAGGTCGAGCGGCTCGACTACGAGAACCACAAGGCCTTCGTGACGAAGGTCGTCCCCGACTATTTCACGACCGCGCTCACCCACCGCAAGGTGAGCATCCTCGACGAGGGCGCGACCGCCTCGCTCGGCCGGGCGACCGCTTCTTTCGGCGAGGTGAGCATCGTGGAGAAGGTGGTGGGGTACAAGAAGATCAAGTTCTACACGCACGAGAACGCGGGGTATGGCGACGTGCGTTTGCCCGACATCCAGATGCACACGACCGCTTTCTGGCTCACGGTGCCCGAGCCGCTCTGCGAGGAGCTCGGCCTTGGCCGCGCGACCGCCATCGACGGCCTGCGCGGGATCGCGCGGGCGCTGGAGACGGTCGCGACGCTCTCGCTCATGTGCGATCCGCGGGACATCGGCCAGACGCTGGAGGACGGGAGCGAGGCGCGGGCGCCGGACGTCCCGCCTGGCGGCGAGATGGCCGGGGTCTTCGATCCGACGCTGTTCCTGTTCGACAACGTACCCGGCGGCGTCGGCCTCGCCGAGCGCATCTACGAGCAGCGCGACGAGCTCCTCGCGCGCACGCGGCAGCTCATCGCCGGGTGCGGCTGCGACAAGACCGGCTGTCCTCTGTGCGTCGGCGCGACCGAGACCGTCGACGGGATGCGCAGGCGCGCCGCGATCGGGCTCCTGGAGATCTTGCTCCACCAGGCGTGAGGCATGGCGCTCCTGGTTCCGCGAGGGGGGGAAGAGGATCGAGCCACGGACGCACAGAGGGCACCGACGAGAGAAGGAGAGATCGACAAAGATTCTCTATCTCTGTACCTCCTTACTCTTGTTCTCGCCTCTGTGCCCTCTCCGTGGTTCGTTCTCTTATGAATCCAGGGTGGACCTAGCTCCGCTTCACGGCGAAGCCGGCGAACGCCTGCATGATGGGCATCAGCTCCAGCCGGTTCACATTGACGTGCTCGGGGAGCGTCGCGCACCAGATCACGGCCTCGGCCACGTCCTCGGCCGAGAGGGGCTTCACTCCCTGGTACACCGCGGCGGCCCTCTCCTTGTCGCCCTTGAAGCGCACAAGCGAGAACTCCGTCTCGGCGAGGCCAGGCTCGATGTCGGTGACGCGCACCCGGCTGCCGAGGAGATCCGCGCGCAGGTTCAGCGAGAACTGCGCCACGAACGCCTTGCACGCGCCGTAGACGTTGCTCCCGGGATACGGCGTCTCCGCGGCCACCGAGCCGAGGTTGATGATGTGCCCCCGGTCGCGCGCCACCATCCCGGGCAGGAGCGCCCGCGTGCAGTGGAGCAGCCCGTTGATGTTTGTGTCGACCATCTGCTGCCAGTCGTCGGGGTCCGCCGTGTGCGCCGGCGAGAGGCCGATCGCGCCGCCCGCGTTGTTGACCAGCACCGACACCTCGGACAGCTCCGGCGGGAGCTCCGCGATCGCCCGGTCCACAGCGCCCCGGTCCCGGACATCCAGCCGGACGAGGTGGACCGCAGCCGCCCGCCCGCCCCCGTCGCCGGGCGACGAACCCGCCCCGCCGCCGGTGAGCTCGGCGGCGAGCGCCGCCCCGCGCGCGGAACCGCGCCCGGCCCGGGTCAGGGGAGCGCCCCGGCCCGCGCAACCGCGGGCGATAGCCGCGCCCAAAACAGCGGAAGCGCCCGTGGTGTAGAACACCCGAGTAGGG
>JAICEP010000323.1 GCA_025924095.1 Sorangium sp. | reverse complement strand
GGGCGAGGGCGGCGACGCCGCGGCGCGCCTCGACGCGATCGCGGCGCTCGGCCGCGCCGGCGGCGAGCGCGCGCTCGAGGTGCTGGCCGCGCTCGCGTTCGACAAGTCCAGGTCCACGGCGGCCGACGTCGCCGTCCGCAAGGCCGCGTACCGGGCGTACCGCCGCGCGAAGCGCCGCGCGACGAACGAGCGCACGAGGCGGGCGACCCTCCCGCGCGCGCCCGCCGAGCCCGGGCCCCCCGACGGAGTCAACGCATGACCGCAGCCCTCGCACGTCCGATCCACCTCCGGTACGCCGCGCCGAGCGAGCTCGCCGCCGCCCCGCTCCACTCGAGCGTGCGCCTCTCCCTCGACAGCGCCCGCGGCCCGGTCGGCGTGCGCGGCACGCTCCGCGACGCCGCGCTCTTCCGCGACGCGATGGCCACGCTGGCAGCGCTCCAGGAGAGCGACCTCCGGTACAAGGGCCGGGACCGCACCGCGTACCTCGCCTACCTGATGAAGCAGGGCAAGAAGGCGACGGCGGCGATCTGGGAGGCGCAGAAGGCGTTCCTGGAGGGCGCCCTGGGCGACGCCGCCGCGAGCCAGGGAGACGGCTCCTCCGCGCAGCGGAAGGTCTCCGGCGCGCTCGATCCGGTGCTCACCGTGCACCCGGACGAGGTCTCGATCGAGGTCTTCTCGCGCGACGAGAGCGCCTACGCCCGGCTCGCCTTCTCCAGCGATCTCTTCGAGGGCCGCGAGGCGGCCCACGGCACCGCCTTCGTCGATCTCTCGCCGCGCATCGTCGAGCAGATCGATCGCCTGCGCGTCTACACGAAGGTGGAGCTCGACGCCGGCGCGTCCCGCGCCGCGCGCGACGCCACGCGCGACTCCATGCCGTTCGAGCGCTCGCTCGAGGTCCCGGCCACGTGGCTGCGCGGCTTCCTGCAGGTGCAGTCGGCGGCGACGCTCCCCGCGGTGTCCTGCGAGCTCGCCCCGATCGACCTCTACAACGCCCTCTTCGTGCTCCGCACCCGCAAGGCGAAGAAGCCGCCGCGCGGCCTGCGCTTCGAGCTCGTCCCCGGCAAGCCGCCGCGCCTCCTCCTGGAGCCCTGGGAGATCCTCCTCGAGGCCCACGGCCCGCCGTACGAGGGCCCGCCGCGCGTCGTCCGGACCTTCGGCCGGCAGCGGCTGCTCGCGCTCTCGCGCCTCCTGCCGCACGTGCGCAGCGCCCGCGCCGAGCTCCGGGGCCCCGGGCTGCCCGTCTTCTGGGTGCTCGATCTGGGCCGCGCCACGCTGACCGTCGCGCTCACGGGCTGGACCGACAGCAGCTGGGCCAGCGCCGCCTCGTTCGACGCCCTCATGCCCTCGGACGAGCAGCGCGGCGGCGGCGCGCGCGCCGCGCTCGACGCGCTCGCGGGGCGGCAGCTCGCCCTGCTCCGCGAGCGCGGGCCGCTCCCGCTCGCGGCGCTCGCGGCCGGCGCCGGCGCCGGGGACGCCCGCGCGGCGCTCCAGCTCGAGTGCCTGCGCGGCCGGGTGCTCTACGACGTCGCGCGCCGCGTCTACCGCCCGCGCGAGCTCTTCGCCGAGCCGGTCGACGAGCGCGAGATCCGCTACAGCTCGCCCCGCGAGGCCGCGGCCCACCGCCTGCTCGGCGCGCCCGGCGCGGTGCGGCCGACCAAGGTGCACGAGATCGCCGGCGAGGGCACCGAGATCCACGGCGAGGTCGCGGACCGGGAGGCGCACCGCGACTTCTCCCCCCGGTTCACGATGGACCTCGAAGGCCGCGTATCGGACGCGTGGTGCAGCTGCCCCGCGTTCCGCCGGAGCGGCCTCCGGGAGGGCCCGTGCGAGCACATGATCGCGCTCCGTGTCGCCTACGCCCGCGAGCGCGCCGAGCGGGACGCCCAGCGCCAGACGGCCGAGGGGCGGTCGCTCATCCGCGCCGAGACGCGCACCTACGTGCGCCGCGAGGCCTCGGGCGCCGAGGTGGTTTACCGTGTCTCGCTGGACGACCGTGTCGTCCACCTCGCGTGGGGCGCGCGCGCCGAGGCGCCTCGCCACCAGCGCATTTGGTTTGACACGGACGGCGAAGCGCGCGACGCGTATTTCAAGCGCCTGGATGCGTTAACATCGTCCGGGTTCGTCGACGCCGACGCGTCGTCTGCGTGAAGAGGGGAAGGAGGTCAAGAGTCAGATACTCGTCGTGTTGCCAGGAGAGGTTCTGAACGCACCAGCCTCCGCGCCTCGAGCGCAGGAGCGGCGTCGCGCCGCTCTGGAGGAACCGCCAGTCACTCTCCGCAAGGTAGCCTGTTCTTGGTTCTCTTCGGCTAGACCAGCGCTACGGCGCCGGGAGAGCTGAGACAACCTCGAAACCGCCGTTTCTCCCGGCGCCGTAGCGCTGGTCTAGCCGGAGAACCGGTGAGGCTACCGTGCCCCATGAGCAGAAGGTGATGCGCTCGGGGCCTCTCTTGGCGACATGAACCCGCGATCGGCGAAGCGCGATCCTGCCGCGCGCGGGGGCTTACCGCCGGCCGCTTTCATCGTGATTCACAGGCACGCTTCCATCGAGACATGACCGCGAAGATCGACGCGAACGTCCAAGCCCGAGCCCCCGTCGTTCTCCCCCTCGCGACGCCGCCCGCCGCCGGCGCGTCGGCCCGCGCCGGCAGCGGCGGCGTCGAGGAGCGCCGGCTCGCCCACGAGGAGCGCGTCGCCCGCTGGAAGGCGATCGCCGAGGCAGGCGGGATCGACGCGTGGGTGAGCGCGGAGCTGACCGCCCGCGGCGCCGTGGCGCTCGGCGATCCCAAGGCGATGTCGGACCGGGAGCGCGCCCAGTGGAAGGAGCGCAAGAAGGCCGAGGCCAGGGAGCGCCGCTCGCTGCGCCGCCTCGCGTGGGAGGCGTACCTCGCCACGCACATCAACCACCTCGGCGCGGGCGTGCACTTCCGGGATCGCGCCGGGCCGGACAGCTTCGATGTCCCGGGCCTGAGCGAGCGCGCGCGGTCGCGCGGCCTCCCCGACCTGCCGGGCGCGGGCGAGCTCGCGACCGCGCTCGGGCTGACGATCCCGCGGCTCCGCTGGCTCGCGTACCACCGTGAGGTCGACACGGGCACGCATTACCGGCGCTGGCACATCCCGAAGCGCGACGGCAGCGCGCGCACCATCTCGTCTCCGAAGCGGGATCTCATGCGCGCGCAGCGCTGGGCGCTCCGCAACCTGTTCGAGAAGCTCCCGGTCCACGCCGCCGCGCACGGCTTCCTGGCGAACCGATCCATCGTCACGAACGCCACCGCGCATGCCGGCGCCGACACGATCGTCAAGGTGGATATCAAGGACTTCTTCCCGACGATCACGTGGCGTCGCGTGCGCGGTCTGCTCCGCAAGGCGGGCATGGCCGAGGGTCCGGCGACGCTCGTCGCGCTCCTCTCCACGGAGGCGCCGCGCGAGGTCGTGCAGTTCCGCGGGCAGACGCTCCACGTGGCCACCGGCCCGCGCGTGCTCCCGCAGGGCGCGCCCACCTCCCCCGCGATCACCAACGCCATCTGCCTGCGCCTCGATCGGCGCGTCTCCGGCCTCGCGCGCAAGCTGGGGTTTCGCTACACGCGGTACGCGGACGATCTCACGCTCTCCTTCCGCGCGCCCGATGCGTCCGGCCTCGCCGGCGCCGCGCGGCCGCGCGCGCCGGTCGGCGCGCTGCTCCGGGGGCTCCGGGAGATCCTGAGCTCGGAGGGCTTCCGGCTGCATCCGAGCAAGACCGTGGTGATGCGCAAGGGCAGCCGGCAGAAGGTGACGGGCCTCGTCGTCAACGGCGCGGGCGAGGCGGTCCCTGCGGCGCGCGTCCCGCGCGAGCGGGTGCGCGCGCTGCGCGCGGCGATCCGCAACCGGGAGCTCGGGAGGCCCGGAAAGGGGGAGACGCTCGCGCAGCTCAAGGGGCTCGCGGCGTTCGTGTACATGACGGATCCGGTCAGGGGGCGCGCGTTCCTCGGGCGCATCGATGCGCTAGAGCGGAATCAGCCTGCGCCGGCCGGTGGAGAATCCGGGCGGTAGCCAAGGCAGGCAGCCTGCGAAGATCTCCACGCTGGCGGCAGCTCGCCCGGGGTCAGCGCGTGGCGCCCATCTCTACCTTGCTCCTTCATGCTGTGGATGTGCCGCGGCCGCGGGGCTGGCATAGCGGGTGAGGTCGCGGGCGGAGGCGAGTGCAACGCGAGCGGAGCTCTGATTTCTCCTCATGCTCATCGGCGTGCAGACCGCCGAGCTGCCCTGCCCTGGAGCAGCGAGAGGGCTACTGTCGCTCCATCCTGAGCAGCGAGACGTCCCCCGTGTCCCTGCTGACCGCTGTCCCCCGCTGCCCGTTCGCCGTCAGCACCCAGTCGAAGATGCTGATTCCGCCGGCCGAGTCGACCGTGGTGAAGGTACCCGTGCCGTCCTCATCGAGCGTCCATGTGCCCGTGAAGGTGTCGGTGAAGTACGTACCATCGAGGCTACCCGACTCCGTGGCGGTCAGAGTCCCATTGCGGTGGAATACGATGACCCCGTTCGCCACGAAGTTGCCGAGCCCGACGAGCGAGCCGGCGGCGTCCCAGCCGTAGCTACCCTGAAAACGGCCGTCCCTGCGCTCGGACGCCGTAGCCTCCCTCGCATGAGCTATCCCGGCGCCATCTCGTTGCGCGTCGAGAAAGCACACGCCTGTCAGCAGACCAACAATCGCCAGTCTTCCCAACATCTTTTTCATGATGCACCTCTACTCTCAGCTGTCGCGGAGCGGGTATGTTCGAGCTGTATCGATGAGGGACCACAGGCTCCCTCGATCCAAGCGCTTGCATCTACACGCCTGCAACGCCCAGGTGGGTCATGACCCGAGGGACGCCGCAAGCATCGCACACCCAAGTCTTGGTATCCGCTCCATGTTACAGGCGACCTGACTCAGCCGTCAACCCGCCCGAGGGGGAAGCCGCGCCGGCCGCCTCCCGGATGTCGGAGCTCTGACAATTTCGCGCGACTGAACGCTCCCGGGGGACGGACGAGCGTCGAGGGACCGGGGCTCGTCTACGACTTCGGCATCGGGCTCAACTCCGGCGCGTTGCCGAGCTACAAGGATCTTCAAGAGCCGATGTGACGCGCTGAACCGACCTCGCGGGCTCAGCTCCTGTTCGAGAAGAGGCGGGTCCGTGGTTGCGTACCCACGATAGGCCCCCGGGGAGGGGGCCGCGCGTCTCGGCGAGACCTCCTGCGGAACCAGGCATCACCTTGGACGATGCGTTACCAGACCACGCAACGAGCCCCTGCTGTAAAGCTGCTCCCTCCGTGAGGTGCCTGGACATCCGAAGTGCGGAATGGGTAGGATCGTCGGCTATGCGAAAGCCATCTGCTCGTTTCCTGGCGCTCCCGGCGGTCCTCCTCTTTGGCTCCCTGCTCTGCGGGTGCCCCAACCCGAACTCCTACGGAACGCCGCGGACCGTGGAGCCCGGCAAGGTCTCGCACTCGGTGTCGCTCGAGAGCTTCGGGTACATCGGCGAGATCGAGGAGGTCGCCGACGACCCGAGCACCGCCGAGGTCGAGACGGCCAAGAGGACGACCAGCGGATTCCTGCCGACGCTGCCCTCGTACCAGCTCCGGGCCGGCTTGACGGACATGCTCGATATCGGCGCCCACGTCCATAACCTCAGCTCGTTCGGCGTCGATCTCAAGGTGAACCCGCTCCGCGGCGCCTTCGACCTCGCGGTCGCTCCCGGGCTCCAGTACTTCTTCCTGTCGGCGAACGAGGCCTCCGTGCACATCGTCTACCTGCACGCGCCGCTCATGCTCGCCGTGAACCCCGCGGACTGGTTCTCGATCGTGGTGAGCCCCGGCGTCACCTACGGCCTCGCCTCGGGCGATCTCTCGGACGACGATGAGGCCGCGGCGAGCGCGGACGGCCTCCTCCTGCGCGGCAGCCTCGGCTTCCAGTTCCGGACGTCGGACAGGTTCGCGATCCACCCCGAGATCACGATGATGAAGAGCCTCGAGGGGCCGGGGCTCGTCTACAACTTCGGCATCGGGTTCAACTTCGGCGCGCTGCCGAGCTACAAGGATCTCCAAGAGCCGATGTGACGCGCCGAGCCGACCTCGCGGGCTCAGCTCCTCGCGGTAGGGCTCCACCTTCGCCCCTTGCTCCGCCTCGCGCAGCCGGAGGAGCGGCGCGATCGCCTCGAGCGCCTCACCCTACTGAGCGTCAACCGGGCGGCGGTTCGACGCGAGCGGCGAGGGAGGTCGCCATCACTCCCAGCCGGACACGCCGTTCGTGTCGCGCAGGATGGCGTGGACGGCGTGCACCTCACCGCCGGACATCTTGATCATGTGCATGTCCAGATGCCCGTCCGTCATGAAGTCGAACATGGTGAAACCGATGGCGATGCCGCGCACCTCGTCGGCCAGGAGGACGCGCGGGATGAAGGTGCCGCCGGACCCAGGATCGCCGGCGCTGCAGGAGGCTCCGGCGCTGCAAGAGAAGTTGCCGCCCCCGTTCTCCAGGCGCTTGCAGGCTCCCGTGACGTCGCAGACGCCGGAGGGGAACGCGCGGAAGTACTTGTCGACCCAGCTCGTCAGCTCTTCCCGGGTGGCCCGCTCGGCCTCCGGGACCTCGTCGTGCCAACCGATGTCGTCCGAGATGGCGATGATCGCGGCGGGATTTGAGGCGACCGCGAAGGATGCCGTGTAGTCGCCCGGGCGGACGACGATCGTCTCGATCTCCGTCATCTCCGAACCTTCCACCTTGATGCGGAGGGCGACGGGAAGATCCATCCCGCCTTCCGGAATCACCGCCTGAGCGCCGGCGCTGCACGCCTCGGTATCCAGGGCACGCTGCGAATGCTTCACCTCGCCAGCGTCCATCCAGAAGTCCGTCGTGCCGATCTCCGCCTGCATGGCGTTCTCGGTGAACTTCACGCCTTCTGCCAGGGGTAGGCTGGAAGGATCCCCGACGGCGAGGGCGGCGAAGTAGT
Source organism: Sorangium sp. (assembly GCA_025924095.1). GTDB lineage: Bacteria > Myxococcota_A > Polyangia > Polyangiales > Polyangiaceae > Sorangium. The sequence goes on along the minus strand of JAICEP010000323.1, from coordinate 1,675 downwards.
CGTCCAGGAGGCCATCCAGGAGCTCGCGCGTGCAGTCGCCACCCGGACCGCCGCCCGACCCCGGCGCTCCGCCGGTGCCCGCTCCGGGTCCACCGCCGCTGGAGGTGCCGCCGCTCGGCATCGCGCCGCCGCTGCCGCCGCCCGATGAGGCGCTGCCGGTCTCTTGCGGCGTGCCGCCGGCGCCTCCCGTGGGGCTCTGGCCGCCCGAGCCCACCGCGCCGCCCGAGGCTCCACCACCTCCGGCGCCGTCCGTTGCGTCACCGTCTTGGCCAGGGCCGCAAGCGCCCAGCGTCAGGGCCAGGGCGACCCCGAGAGAGAGGAACGAGCTATGATTCATGTGCTACCTCTGCGCTGGATCAAAGCTCGCCGGTGAGCGTCGGCGGTGTCCAGTCGATGTGGTCCAGGTGGTTGGCCCGGTTGGGCAGGTCCGTGGCGAAATTGCCCGTCGCCGTGGCGTCTTTGCCCATCAGGAACTTGTCAACCATGGCGTTGAGGGATGGAGTGTACTGGTCGCGCCAGCTGCAGTGGCCCCCACCTGCGCCCGTGTAGGCCATGTGGTCTCCGACGCCGAGCGCCTCGAAGATCATCTTGCCGACGTTGGCGGTGACCCACGCCGAGTTCCGATCGAGCCCGTTGTACGTGGTGCTCGGGTTGTCCACGATGTAGAGGCCGCGTGGAGCGATGAGGCCCATCATCTCGTGCATGTCGACGGGCAGCTTGTTCGTGTTGTCGGCCCCAGCGTTATTGCCCGTGGTGAACTGACCGAGCCCCACCTCCGAAAGCCAGCGGACGTAGCTGATGCTATGATAGGGCCATTCGGAGCCGCTGTAGCTGTCGAGCACCTCGACGAGGCGCAGGCCCACCGTGCCCCCGAGACCCGACTCCACCGGGATGGTCAAGGCGATGCGGTTGTCGAGCGCGCCGGCGACGAAGGCGCCCTTGCCCCAGCGTGAGCAACCCGTCACACCCACCCGGTACGGATCGATGACGCCGGGGTTCTGCTCCAGGACGTCGAGGACGCGACTGATCTGCCAGGCCTGTGCCGTGAGGTAACCCGCGGGATGGTCCGAACCGTACACGCTGTAGAACGGCCCGTTCTTCGCGCCGCTGCCGCCCGTCGACTCGACCGCTGTGAAGGTGATCGTCGCGACGCCTCTCGGAACTGGCATGCCGCTCAGGCCGCCGTAGCCGATGATGGCCGGGGCCGGCGCCGTCGCCCCGTTCATGTTCACGGTGAGGTTGAACGAGGCGCTGCCGCCATCGTTGACCTGGACCGTGATCCTGCTGTCGCTCACGGTACCGGACACGGCTCCCTCTGCCGGCACGGGCTTGTCGCCGTAGATGAACTTGTAGGCTTGCTGGAGGATCTCTTCGCGCCGGCAGGCCCACTCGCTCTTGGCGGCGATGCGGTTGCCGTCCATCTTCTTGAAGGGGTCCGGCAGCTTCGCGTTCGCCGTGAGCGAAGCGACGCTCGGCATCGGTCCGACGGTGCACCCGGCTCCCGGGTTCTCCACCTGGCCCCACTCGCCGCTCACGGGGTTGCCACTGCCGCCACTGCCGCCACTGCCGTCGGTACCACCGGTTCCCGGCGCTCCGCCCGTTCCGACCGGGCCCCCACCACCGGAGCTGGCTTCGCCCGTCGCCACGTCGCCGCCCGTCCCGGTCTGGGCACTGC
>JAICEP010000322.1 GCA_025924095.1 Sorangium sp. | reverse complement strand
GACAAGCACCGGCTGCGTCGAGCGCACCACGTCGACGGCGCCCAGCACCTCGCCGCCCCACCGGATCGGCTCGGCCAGGAACAGGAGGACCGCCGGCTGCCGCTCCCGGACGCGCGTGCTCGCGGCGCGGCGCCCGGCGAGCGCGTCGCGCACCTCCGCGCGGTCCGGGACCTCGGGCCAGCGCTCGCGCGCGTCCTCGCCGAAAGGCCGCACCTCGTCGGCCAGATCGGCGAGGCCCCGGCTCGAACCACCCTGGCTGCGCGCCGAGATGAGCCGGGGGGCCGCCGGCTCCGGCCCCTCGGGCGGACCGTTCTCGTGCGAGTCGGCGACCACCGCGCCCGCCCCGTCGAGGACCCGGACGCGCGTGCGCGTGTGCCTCGCGGCCCGGGTCAGGACGTCGCCGTGCTCCGGCGCGTCGAGCTCGAGCCCCCGGTCGAGCGCCGACGTGAGCATCGCCGCCACCAGGACCGCCTGGTTCGCCATGTCGCGCTCCAGCGAGCCGAGCAGCTGCCGCTCGTAGAGGCGCGCGAACTCGAGCCCCGCCACCGGCACGAGCAGGACCACCAGGTTGACGATGAGCAGCCGGACGCGGATCCGGCCGAGCTCGCGGCGCAGGCGCTCGATCATCGGATGGCCCGGCATCGCGCGGCCCGGCTACGCCCCGTGCAGCTTGTAACCGACGCCGTGGACCGTCGCGATCGGATCGCCGCCAACTACGCGAAATTTCGCGCGAATCCGGCGAACGTGGGTGTCGATCGTGCGCTCCGTGATGAGGTTGTCGTAGCGGTAGGCGCGCTGCATGAGCTGGCCGCGCGAGAGCACCACCCCCGGCCGCTCGAGCAGCGCGCCGAGCACGCCGAGCTCGGTCGCGGTGAGCGACACGAGCTGCCCGAGGTAGCGGGCCTCGTGACGGTCGGTGTCGACCTCGATCGGGCCGTGGCGGAGGACCGCCGTGCGCGCGTCGGCGGGCGGCGGCGCGGGCGGCGGCGCCTCGGCCCGCCGGAGCAGCGCGCGCACGCGCGCCACGAGCTCGCGCGGCGAGAACGGCTTCGTGAGGTAGTCGTCGCCGCCGAGCTCGAGGCCGACGATCCGGTCGACCTCGTCGCCGCGCGCCGACAGGAAGAGGATCGGCGTCCTGCTCGCGGCGCGCAGCCGCCGGCACACCTCCAGGCCGTCGAGCTCGGGGAGCATCACGTCGAGCACGATGAGGTCCACCTGCCCCGCCCCCGCCGCCTCGAGCGCGGCGCGCCCGTCGGCCACCGCCGTCACGAGATAGCCCTCCTTCTGCAGGGCGTAGAGCAGGACCTCGCGGATGCGCGCCTCATCGTCGACGACCAGGATGTGCTTGCTCACGTCGCGATCGGTTCCTCTGATCCAGCACCGCCGTGCGCGTCGATGGCCGCGTCGAGGCCCTCCACGCGCGCCCAGACCTCGGACACGATACCACCGACGCCCTCGACCGAGGATCCCGCGAAGCGCGCCAGGACGAGCTGCGTGCGCAGCGCCTGGACGAGATCCGCGAGCTCCTCGAGGGCGCGGGCGTCGCGGTCGCGCATCGCCCGCAGGCGGCGGATGTTCTCGAGGTGGAGGTGCGCCGTCGCCAGCGCGCGCCCGGAGCCCGCGCCGCCGCGCTCGATCTCGGCGACGCGCGCGGCGGCGGCGGCCTCGTCGAAGCCGCTCTGGCGGAGCAGCGCGTCGAGCTCGGCGTGGCGGGCGGCGGCGCGCGCCACCTCGGCCTCGATGCGCGAGGCGGCCTCGCGCGACAGGAGCGCCTCGAACGAGGTGCCGGCGCACGCGCTGACCCCCTCGCGCAGAGCCCCCTGGACGCGCGCGGCGGCGGTCCCCGCGTCGCCGTCCGGGCGCGCGCCGCCCGCCCCGCGGCCCGCGGTGAGCGCGACGGGCGCCCAGATGGGCCAGAGCGGCAAGCAGAGCGCCGCGGAGAGCGCGGCGCGCCGGCGCGCGTCGCCGCGATCGCGCGAGGCGCGGTACACCGCCACGGCGCACGCGAGGCCCGCGATCAGGTACAGGATCGAGAGGTCGCGGAGGCTCATCGCTCGCCCTCCGGCAGGTCGCCGCCCGCGGCGCCCTCTTCGTTCTCGTACGGGTACGGGTAGCCGTACGGGTAGTCGGAGGGATCGGGCGGGAGCCCGTCGTCGTCGTAGATCCCGAGCGCGGAGCGGCAGCTCTTCACGAACGCGTCGGGGAAGCTCCCCTCGCGGGCGCGCAGGAACGGGACCTCCTTCGCGCTCGGCCGCCCGAGGTACGGCCGGAGGATCCACGCGGCCTGGCCGCCGATCGCGAAGAAGACAGCCATGAAGGCGACCGCGGTGAGCCAGCGGCCCTTGCCCGCGCCGATGCCGCGCACGAGCACGCCGAGCGCCGCGAGGCCCGCGACGGCGTAGGCGAGCCAGGCGGCGACCGAGGAGGCGTGGTAGCCGAGCCCCAGATCGATGAGCAGCCAGAGCACAGGCGCGAACGCGAGCAGCACGAGCGAGGAGCGGCCCGCCGACGCGAGGGCGAGGGCGATGACGGACCGCATCGGCCAGGGGCGGCCGAGGACCGCCGCGAGCGCGTGGAACGCCGGGGCGCAGAGCACGAGCGTGATCAGCATCGCGAGCGGCACCTTGATGGCCGCGTAGAGGATCTGCTCGTCGCCGCGGAAGCTGCCGATCACGCCGCCGAACACGGCGGAGCCGAGGGCGATGGCGCCGAGCGACGCGAGCGCGATGGCGCGGATGTCCCGGTCCTCGCGGCAGCTCGCGGCCACCTCGGAGGGCGCCCGGAGCAGGCGGCTCAGGACGGCGGCGCTCACGAGTTACCCCCGTCCAGGAGCGGGAGCGCTTCCCACCAGACGCGCAGGGCGAGCACGACGGCGAACGCCGCGAACCCGAGGAGCGCCGCGGTGTACCCGGACCGGGTGAAGAGGCTCTGATCGCGCCGGAGCGCGGCGCCGAGGTCGCGCAGGAAGACGCGCACGCCGAGGGCGCCGCCGACGGCGAGGCCGAGCAGCCCCATGAGCGCCGCCGTGTCCTGCGACCCGCTCGTGACGACGAAGAGCGCGGCGGCGGGCGCGAGGCCGCCGAGCACGAGGCCGGTGGCCGCGGCGGCGCGCGCCGTGGCCGACAGCACGCGCGAGGGGTCGAGCGGCGCGTCGAAGAGGGTCAAGACGATCGTCAGCGCGGGGACGCCGAGGCAGGCGACGGCGATCATGGCCGCGGGGACGCCGGCGGCGTGGTGGACGAACGACATGCCGCCCTGCCGCGCGCCGAGCGCGAGGCCATAGAGCGAGGCGAGGCCGACGCCGACGCCGAACCTGGACAGGTCCTGGCGGAGCTCGGCCGCCGGCCGCTCGACGAGGAGAGAGGCCGTCCAGCCGGGGTGTCCAGCGCGCGCCGCGGGCTCGGCGGCCACGCCGGCCGCGGGCGGCGGCGGCGCGTCGTCTCGAGGCGGCGCGGGCCCGGGAACACCGGCTTCCGTGCCGGGCTCCGGCGAGGATGGGATGAGAAGACAGGGAGCTTGCGCGTGCACAGGACCTCCGGGGTGGTGAGCGCTGCGCGGCACGCTCGACCGAGCCTCCTGGACCGATCGCCCGAGGAGAGGCTCGGCCTGGTCGCTGCCGCGCAGGCCTCGATGGAAGTACCCCCCGGGCGAGGCGCGCCCGCGCCCGCGACAAGGAAGGGACGCGGAGAGGTTGTGGCGAAGTTGTGGCAGGTCGCCCGCCGTGGCCGGAGCCACCCGGGAGCAGGGACATCGCCCGTCCCCGGACAGGCGCCGGCCGCCGTCGGCCTGCAAGCGAGCGGCAGCGCGCGGTGTATGCTGGCGGGATGTCGGTCGCCATCCAGCTCGGGCCCCGGGCCGCCCTCGCCGATCTGCTGGCCATCCCGGAGGAGCAGCGCTTTCACGAGATCCTCGACGGCGAGCTCGTGCGCAAGGCCATGCCCAGCAGCCCCCACGGGAGGGCGCAGCGCGTCCTCGGAGGCCGCATCGGCGATCCGTACGACCGGCGGCCGGGCGGGCGGCTCCCGGGCGGGTGGTGGATCGTGACCGAGGCCGAGGTGCAGCTCGAAGAGGATCAGGTCTATCGCCCCGACGTGGTCGGATGGCGGCGCGAGAGGTTGCCCGAGCTGCCCAGGACGACGCCGATCTCGGTACGGCCCGACTGGGTATGCGAGGTGCTTTCGCCGTCCAGCGCACGCAACGATCGGGTGAAGAAGATGCGCGTCTATCAGCGATGCGGGGTACCGCATTACTGGATCGTGGATCCCGAGGACCAGACGCTGACCGTCCACCGCTGGACGTCCGAGGGATATCTGCTGATCCTCACCGCCGAGCGCGGAGAGCGCGTCAGGGCAGAGCCGTTCGGGGAGGTGGAGCTGGAGATGGACGCGCTCTTCGGAGACGAGGCCACGTGACAGCGCACGGCGCGGAGGTCACGGTTGCCGGCAGATGATGTCGCGGGTGGGACTGCCCCCCTCGACGAGCTCTCGAGGTCCGGATCCGGAGCCCATCCCCGGCAGGCGAGGAGCTCGCAGCGTCGCGGCTACGCGCACGCCCGTGTCCGAATGCCACAAGTGCGCCATTACGCCCCGCACCGGCGCCCGAGCGGGAGGGCTTTTCCCCTCGTCTGTCCCGGCACGGCACCTGCTGAGCTAGCCGCCCAGTGAACCTCCATGGCGTCCGCTGAGCTCGCCGTCCCAAGGGCGGCCCTGATCCCTGGCCAGGGGTCCTCGGCGAGGCGGCTGATCCCGCTGCGCGGCGAGCTGCGCATGCGAGACGCCGACGCGCTCTGGCCCGAGCTGTCCGCAGCCGTCGAGGAGATCCACGATGGAACCGTGACGTTCGACCTCACGGGCGTCAGCGTCATGGATGGCGGCATCCTGTCGCTCCTGCTGCACCTCCGCGCCGTGCTCGCGGAGCGGGGCGCACGGCTCGATCTCTTCGGGGCGAACGAGCGCATCGCGGCCCTCATCGAGCTTTACGGCGGCAATGATCGCGTCGCGCGCCTCGTGCCGAAGCGAGCGGAGGGGCTCGTCGAGCAGGTCGGTCGCGCGACCGTCTCCGTGCTCGATGAGGCCAGGCTCGTCGTCGAGTTCCTCGGGCAGATGGTGGTCGCCGCGGTCAACGTCGCGCGGCGGCCGAGGACGGGCAACTGGCACGATACGCTCCCGTTCGTCGAGAAGACCGGCGTCGACGCGCTGCCGATCGTCCTCCTCATCAACACCCTCGTCGGCTTCGTCATGGCATTCCAGGCCGCGAAGCAGCTCGCGGCCTACGGCGCCAATATCTATGTCGCCGACCTCGTCGGCCTCTCCGTCACGCGCGAGCTCGCCCCGCTCATGACCGCGATCATCGTCTGTGGCCGCTCGGGCGCCGCCATCGCGGCGGAGCTCGGGACGATGAAGGTCTCCGAGGAGATCGACGCGCTGCGGATCATGGGCTTCGGGACGGTCAACTACCTCGTCTTGCCGCGCGCGCTGGCGCTCCTCCTCGTCGTCCCGGTGCTGACCCTGCTCGCCGATATCGTGGGCATCGCGGGCGGGATGCTCGTGGCGTCGATCTCGCTCGGCGTCAGCCGGCAGGCCTACTGGAACGAGACGCTGATCGCCGTCCACCCCCACGACGTGGCGACCGGCCTGATCAAGAGCGCGGCGTTCGCCATGACCATCGCGCTCATCGCGTGCCAGCAAGGGTTCGCGACCTCGGGCGGCGCCGAAGGGGTGGGGCGCCGCGCCACGTCGACCGTCGTCGCATCGCTCTTCTGCATCGTCCTCATCGACACCCTCTTCACCGTCCTCTTCAGGGCGCTCGACGTATGAGCGACCCGATGATCGAGGTCCTCGATCTCACCGTCGGCTGGGGCGACACGCGGCTCCTGGAGAACGCCTCGTTCCGCGTCGCGCGCGGCGATGTGTTCGCGATCCTCGGCGGGAGCGGGTGCGGCAAGTCGACGACGCTGCGCTTCCTCACCGGGCTCGAGCAGCCGCTCTCGGGCAGCATTCATATCGACGGGGTCGGGGCGCCGCGCCTCGTCGAGGGCCGCCCGCCGTTCGGCGTCATGTTCCAGCACGGCGCGCTGTTCGGCTCGATGACCGTGGTCGAGAACGTGGCGCTCCCCCTCCGCGAGTGGACGAGGCTGCCGCCGGACGTGGTGCACGCCATGGCGCGCGCCAAGCTGCGCCTCGTCGGCCTGGAGGGCGCGGCGGACAAGCTCCCCTCGGAGCTCTCCGGCGGCATGAAGAAGCGCGCGGCGATCGCGCGGGCCATGGCGCTCGAGCCCGAGCTCCTCTTCCTCGACGAGCCGTCGGCCGGACTCGATCCCGTGATGTCCGCCGGGCTCGACGAGCTCATCCTCACGCTGAAGCGCGTCGTCGGCCTCACCGTGGTGGTGGTGACCCACGAGCTGCAGAGCATCTTCGCGATCGTCGACCAGTGCATCCTGCTCGACAAGGAGACGAGGAGCATCATCGCGCGCGGCCGCCCCTCCGAGCTGCGCGAGAGCGGCGATCCGCGCATCCACAGCTTCTTCAACCGCACCGCCGAGGCCGTCTGATGTTCTCCACCACGAACTACTTCAAGATAGGTCTCTTCGTCCTCCTCGGGCTCGCCGCCGCCTTCGCGACCGCGGTGGCCTTCGGGGCGAACCGGGTCGAACGGCGGACGCTCGTCTACACCACGTACTTCAACGAATCGGTCCAGGGGCTCGATCTGGGATCGCCGGTGAAGTACCGCGGCGTGACCATCGGGACGGTCGCCGCGATCGAGATCGCGCCCGATCGGCGGCACGTGCAGGTCGGCGCAGAGCTCGATCTCGAGAGCATCCGGCGGCTCGGGCTCACGGAGACATCGCCGCCCGGCGAGGCGGACTCCGTCCGGTTCTCCGTGCCGCCCGAGCTCCGGACGCAGCTCCAGTCCCAGGGCATCACGGGCATGAAGTTCCTCGCCATCGACTTCTTCGAGATCGAGACCACCCCGCTCCCCGAGCTGCCTTTCCAGACGCCGACGAACTACATCCCTGCCGCGCCGTCCCTCATGAAGAACCTCGAGGACAGCATCGTGCGGGCCGCGGACAGCCTGCCCGCCATGGGGGAGCAGATCTCGTCCGCCCTGAATCACATCGACGTCATGCTCGGGCAGCTCCAGGACGAGAACCTGGCGGAGAAGACGGTCGCCACCCTGGCGAACATGAATGACATGCTGGCCGACCTCCAGGGCACCGTGAAGGGCATCAACCAGGCGAAGATCCCCGAGAAGGCGGCGAGCACCCTCGCCAAGATGGATGTCGCCGTCTCGCGGCTCGACGGCGTGCTCCTGCGCTTCGGCGGAGACGACGGGCTCGTCGCGAGCGCGACGCGGGCGACGGACGCGTTCGGCGAGGTCGGTCGCGGCGCCCACGGCACGACGCGCGAGATCGACGCGACGCTGCGCGAGTTCCGCGAGGCGCTCGAGGCGGTCCGCGACGTCTTCGAGTCGCTGGACAAGGAGCCCGACATGCTCATCAAAGGTCGCGCCGGAAAGAAGCAGCCGTGAGGATCGTGAAGACGCTCTGTTTCGCTCTGCTCCTCTCGATCCCGGGCTGCGCGCTCACCTCCAAGGCCGAGCCGCTGTCCGTCCGCTACTTCACCCCGAGATGGGAAGAGTCGCCGCGAGCGCCCGATCGCGGGAGCGCGGACGGGCCGCGCCTGCGCCTCGGCCGCATCTCGTCGAGCTCCCACCTGCGCAACCAGATCGTGTACCGCTCCTCCGACGTCGAGGTCGCGATGTATGCGGATCGCCGCTGGACAGAGAGGCCCGAGGAGTTCGTCCGCCGCGCGCTCGCGCGGGCGCTCTTCGAGGAGCGCCCGCTCGTGCAGGCCGTGTCCGGCGGCGGACCGGCGCTCGACGTCGAGCTGCTCGCGTTCGACGAGGTGCACCGGAGAGGCGGCCGCGCCGCGCGTGTCACGCTCCACTACGCCGTGCAGGACGACCGCACCGTGCTGGACACCCAGAGCATGACGGCGGAGGTCGAGATCCGCGGGGACATCGAGGATCCCGGGAACATGGCCGCGGCGATGGGGGCGGCGCTCCACGAGATCGCGGAGCGGCTCGCGTCGCGCGTGGCGTCGCGGCTCGCCGCCGCAGGCGCGGGGAGCGCGCAGGCGATCGCGGCCCCCTGACGGCCTGACGCGGCGCGGGTCGCTAGCGCGGGACGGGCGGGGCCACGACGTCGTTGATGCTCTCGACGTTGCCGCCGGCGGGGTAGCCGTACGAAGCGAAGAAGTCCGTGCCCCAGACGGTGACGCCGAAGGCGCCCGCGCTGCTCGCCTCGTGCTGGCTCGTCTCGCACGCTGGGCTCGCGCCCACGAAGCCGCGGCTCAGATCGACGTGGGCCACCTCGAACGCGCCCGCGGCCCCGACCGGGCGCCACCCGGTCACCGGACCGAGACAGCTCAGCTCCACGTCCGCGAAGCCGTTCGGGCCCCTGACGCGGGTGATCACCAGGCTTGTCGTGGCATAGGTCGGATCGGTGAAGAACACGTACCGCTCGAGGAACTGCTCGGGCGGCAGCTGGATGACCCACTCCTCGTCCCCGAGCTGGCACGGTGAGCCGGAAACCGGGATCTCCGCCACGCAGCCAGGGAGCGTCCTGGCGGGGGCGCCGGGCATGTACTGCGTGAGCATG